>JAQYFM010000175.1 GCA_028723145.1 Spirochaetales bacterium
ACTTCCTGAAACAGCGTATGTTACTGGTAACTCAAGAGTAATTCACCACCAAGATGCAGATGAAACTTATAGAATTATTAGTGAAAGAGCAAAGCAATTTGATATTGAAACTGAAGTAATTTATTCGTCTACAGCTTGTCCTGTTGTTGATCATAATGGTGAAGAGTTTAAGTTAATTGAAGATACAATTAAAGAAATCTTTCCAGGAGTAATTCCTTCACCATATGCAATGACTGGAGGTACTGATGCAAGATTCTTCTCTCCAGTAACTAAAAATGCAATTAGATTTGCACCACTAGAAATTAATGAACAGCAATATGTTTCAATTCATGCTATTGATGAAAACATCAATTTAGATGTAATTCCAAAGGGTGTTGAATTCTATAAAGAAATCGTGAAGAAAATGTAAAAAAATATCTGCCACGTGGTAATTCATGTGGCAGACTATTTGTACTTTATTAAATTAATTTAAAACCTAATTGTTTTGCTTCCTCTATGGCTTCATCTTGCCATACAGAAGCTTGAACTTCACCAATATGAGCCTTCTTTAATAGGAACATGCAAAGTCTACTTTGACCAATACCTCCTCCAATTGTTTCAGGGAATTCTCCATTTAAAAGTCTCTTATGCCAATATAGGTCTTTTCTTTCAAGAGCATTTTTAATCTCAAGCTGTCTTAAAAGCGCTTCTTTATTTACTCTAATACCCATACTACTTAATTCTAATGATGCGCCTCTAACATGGTCCCAAACAATGATATCACCATTAAGCCCCTTGTAGTCATCATAGGTATGTGTTGACCAATCGTCATAGTCAGGAGCTCTACCTGAGTGTGGCTCACCATTTGCAAGCTTATTACCAATACCAATTAAGAAGATAGCACCATATTCCTTAGCAAGTGCTGCTTCCCTTTCGTTTGAACTTAAGTTAGGATAGCGCTTTAATGCATCTTCAGTATGGATAAATGTAATCTTTTCAGGAAGCACAGGAGTTAATGCAGAATAAGTCTCATGAACTAAGAACTCTGTTCTCTTTAAAGCTGAATAGATTTCATTTACTACATACTTTAAGAAATCAAGGTTTCTTTCATTATCACCTAATACTCTTTCCCAGTCCCACTGGTCCACATAGATTGAGTGAATGGCATCAATATCATCATCTGGACGAAGAGCATTCATATCTGTATAAATACCAAAACCTGGTTTAATTTGGTAATCAGCAAGAGCCATACGCTTCCATTTAGCAAGGGATTGGACAATCTCCATCTTGCTATTATTCATATTACCAATTTCAAATCTAACAGGCCTTTCTACACCATTTAAATCATCATTAATACCACTACCTGCTTTAACAAATAAAGGAGATGTCACACGTGATAACCTAAGAGCTCCACTTAGTTCTCTTTGGAAAATATCTTTTACAAGTTTTATTGCTCTTTCTGTCTCTCTTTCAGAAAGAATTGGAAAATAGTTATCAGGGAAAAATTTCATTATTTTACCTCTCTAGAGAAAGATGATAAACTAATTAATATTTGTAATTCAAGATAAAAAAAATTATTTATTATTAGCATTTTATTATACTTTTTTTCTTATATTAAAATAAGTTACAAACACAATATTACAACATCTTGACCAAAATGAAAAAAGATATTATTTATAGATGTGACAAAAGACGAGGTATGAAAGGATTCTTTTTGGAGGAATTATGACACAAAAAGAGATAAACATGATCCTTAATAAGACCATGGATTGTTTTAATAATTATTCTGTAGTTGAGGTTTATGCACACATTCAAGCTTATCGTCGTGCATTAACTAAGGAATCTAATAGCAAAGTATCTTTTTCTGAAGCTTTGGATTGTTATATCAACGATGTTTTCCAGCCGGTAATGATTCATCTAACTGAAAATAAGATTTTAAAACATATTGTTAAAGAATGTGGACTATCTTATGCATATTTAATTATTACAGAGTGTTTAATGGATAGTAAAAAACTCACCCGTGATGAATATCTATCAAAGGTGAGCTTTAGAACAGAGGATATTAAAAAGAAGATTGCAGCTTAATACTCAAAATAAATACTATTCTTTACCTTTTCAGCAGCCTTTTTACCCTCTAGCATTTCAACGAGTGTAAAGCCTAAATCCCAGGCATAAGCTGCACTCTT
>JAQYFM010000176.1 GCA_028723145.1 Spirochaetales bacterium
CTAGTTGCAAATATCAACTCTGAAAAAACATCATATCCAAGCTTATTA
Source organism: Spirochaetales bacterium (assembly GCA_028723145.1). Lineage (GTDB taxonomy): Bacteria > Spirochaetota > Spirochaetia > Sphaerochaetales > Sphaerochaetaceae > Bullifex. The sequence continues at coordinate 49 of JAQYFM010000176.1, forward strand.
GTCCCTAGGATATGCTCACTTGAGCTTGATAACCAAGGACTATCCATATCCTTTGCACTGTATGGAGCAATTAACTCGGGAAAGGCAGCAGTAATAATAAAAAACATTAAAAGGAGAGCACCAATAATTACTACGAATTTTTTAGTCATGAAGCTTTCTCCTTTGTCTTGGATCTAACAAAAATGAAAGAATATCGACTATGATAATGCTAATAAGCATAGCCAACGAGGTGACAAATAAAATACCATACATTAGAGGGTAATCAAGAGTGTATACTGCTTGAGTTAAGAGTCTTCCCATTCCATTAATTGAGAAAATACTTTCAACTACTACAGACCCAGCAATACCACTACCTATACTTAATCCAACATTTGTTAAAAAGGTTGTTAATAGCTCTGGGAGTATATAAAAATACCTAATTTTGTTATTACCTAATCCTCTCTCTCTTTGATAGAGGATACATCTACTCTTTGCTATTTTTTGAGTCATATTTCTTACAAGCAAGTATCTAGATGGAAGTAAGCCTATAGTAATTGTCGAAATAGGTAAAATTAGATGTCTCACTAAATCTAAAAAGTTACTATTTTTAGTTGAGGCAAGGCCAGAATATGGTAATAGCTTTAGGTCAAAAGCAAAAAATAAAATAAGTAATAAAGAGATCAAAAAGAGTGGAAAGGAATTAATTATTATCATTATTGGAGTTAATACTTTATCTGTTTTAGGTCCTTCAAATCCTGCTTTTAACCCAAAAGAAAGTCCTATAATTGCTGCTATTATTGCAGATGGAAGAACTAAAAGTAGTGTTACTTTTAACCTTTCAAATATAAGTGTAGAAACAGTAGAATTTTTTTGAAAAGAATATCCTAAGGTGCCATCAAAAATACTTTTTAAGTAATATAAAAATTGCTTAAATAGGGACTCGTCCAAATGAAGAGCTTTTTCATAGTACTCAATTTGTACACTAGTAAGCTCCTCATCAAGACCAGTTAAGTAACTGATAGGATTCCCCTTCATCATTCTAGGAAGTAAAAAATTAATTATTATAATTAATACAAAGCAAAATAATGCTCTCTTTACACTTATCTTTGACAAAATAGCTTACTTCCTTTTTAAATTAATGTATGTATTAACATTATTTATTCCAAATAAGCTATCAATAGCATAGCCTTCATATTCTCCAATTGCTACATAGTTATTATTATCGTGATATAGTGCAATTAGTGGTGTATTAGTCTCATAGTACTCTTGAATTTTAGCAGCACTTAGATAATATTCCTCAATAGTTTTAGCACTCTTTAACTCTTTTAATAATTTCTGGAAAGCTTCATCTGATACTTGGCAACCACCTTGAACGTTATGAAATTTATCAACATAGATTGTTGCAATTCCACTACCCATTTCTACTCCCGCACTGGTGAATCCAAACAAAGCCATCTCAAACGAAATATTATTATTACTAAACTTATTACTTGTTTTCGCATTGTAAGATGTGCTATCAAGACCATCTAAATTTACTTTAATACCAAATGCTTCAAGTTGGTTTTTAATTAATTCAGCTCCTGCAACTTGAGCAGTTTTATCAAGACGATAGGAAAGTGTTAAAGATAAAACTTCTCCATCCTTTTGATAGTAAGCGCCAACCTTTTCATACCCAGAGTTATGTAGGTGTGTTGCAGCAAGACTAAGATTCTGCTCTAGCTTTTGTGTTTCTATATATCCAAAGGTTGAAGCTGGTACGACTCCCCTATTTGCAATACTTGCACCACTTCCTCCTACGTATTTTCTTATTACTTCGTAGTCTAAGGCGTAGCTAATTGCCTTTCTTATATTTATATCACTAAGTTTTTCAGATGAATTATTAAAACAAAGCACAAGTGGAATACCTTGACCATTAGCACTTAATATTTCTAGATTATTATTTTCTTTTAATACATCTAAATAATTTTCACCAACACCACTATTGTAAATAAATGTAAAATCTAAATCTCCATTGTTAAGAGCCATGTACAT
>JAQYFM010000177.1 GCA_028723145.1 Spirochaetales bacterium
AAATCAGTAATTGAAGCAATAGAAAGAAAAAAATGTGGAAGTTATTGGACTCAAACAGGTTCCTATGAAGCAGTAAGTAATTACATTGACTTAAATATTGATGGAGTAAAAGATGATGTAATAAAAATGATGGCAGGTGAATCAATTAGTGTTGATATCTTGGATTTTAACAATAATCTTACATCATTTAGGACTAAAGATGATGTATTTGTATATCTAATTCACCTAGGATATCTTGCCTATGATGGAGAAAGTAAAACTTGTAGAATTCCAAATAATGAAATAAAAAGTCAGTGGGCAAATACATTAAAAAGATCTGCAAATTATAGTAATGTTGCAGCAATAATAGATGTTTCAAAAAAGCTATTAGAAGCAACACAAAAAAAACAAGAGGAAGTAGTAGCAAAAGCATTAGAAAAGAGTCATGAGCTATTAACAAGTAATTTGTCATACAATAATGAGCAAAGTCTTCAAAGTGCTATTATGCTTTCATACTTCTATGCATACGACTACTACACTATTATTCCTGAATTTACTACAGGCAAAGGGTATGCTGATATAGTTATGATTCCGTTTGTACCAAATATACCAGCATTAGTAATTGAGTTAAAAAAGGATAAAGTAGCAGGTGGAGCAATAGAGCAGATAAAAGCAAAAGATTATCCATGTAGACTTAATGGCTATAAAGGTAATACTTTACTTGTTGGTATTAATTATGATAGTAAGACTAAAGAGCATTCTTGCTTAATTGAAAAAGCTTAAATGTAATTGTTAAAATAGAAAGCAATATGAAAATCACAATACTTTCTATGTTTCCAGAAATCTTTAGTTCAATTAACGCCTATCCTTTAATTACTAGAGCAATTAATAGGGGCAATCTTGAATTAAAAATTGTTGATATAAAAGAATATGCCGGGGGGTCTTTTAGACACATCGATGATTCCCCTTGTGGTGGTGGAATTGGAATGATTTTACGTCTTGATACATTAATGAGAGCTTTAAATGCATCAAGTAGTGAAGGATCACATAAAATACTTCTTTCACCTAAAGGAAGTGTGTACAACCAACAGAAAGCTAGATCTTTATCAAAGATGGACGATATTGTCTTAGTTTGTGGCCACTATGAAGGTGTTGATAAGCGCTTTGAAAGTCATGTTGATGAGTTAATCAGTATTGGGGACTACATTTTAAGTGGTGGTGAACTCCCTGCCCTTTGTATTCTTGATTCAATTTCCCGACTACTTGGAACTATCAGAGAAGGAGCTACTGAAGACGAAAGCCATGAAAATAGCTTATTAGAGTATCCTCAATACACTAAACCTGTAGATTATTTTGGCGACAAAGTTCCTCCTATTCTTCTTTCAGGTAACCATCAAGCAATTGATAGGTGGAGGCATAAAGAAGCATTAAAAGAAACTAGAAAGTATCGTCCTGATATGTTTTGTAAATATAAGTTATCTGAAGATGAAAAGAAAATGCTTGAAGAGGAATAATCTATTGTTAAAATATCTTAAGAGGAATTATTGTGGCCACTTTATCACCTAATAAGCTTGAACAAATTTTAAATGATGAAGCAGGAATAAGACTATTAAAAGCACGATCAGCTCCAATAGTAATAACCTTTTTGTACAATACATTTAGAAAAAATAATATTCAAGAAATACCATATGAAGTATTTCGTTTATCACTTGAAAACTTTTTAGCTGAACATGTATCAGAGGAAGAAGCAATTGAAGATGATATTGGGGAAGAGAATATTTATCTAATGGATATAGCTTCAAGAGTAAAATCATACTCAGAAGACTGGTTTAGTGAAGATAAAAGATATATTTTCCGTTACTATAATCAAAAAAAGGAGGAGATGATTAGACCATCACCTTCACTAATTCGTGTTTTTTCTTACATCGATAATATTTTGGAATCAGACTTTATCAGCACAGAGAGTTCTTTTAACTTCATACTCACTCAGCTAAGAAATCTGAGTGAAAACATGAATAAAGATCCTGAATCTAAAATAAGAGAGCTAAAGGAAAAAATAAAAGAACTTGAAGCTGAAATAAAAGAAATTGAAACAACTGGTAAGGTAAAGACCTATGATAATAGAAGAATAGTTGAATACCTCACAGATTTAAAACGAAAGAGTCGTGATATGCTTGGTGAATTTTCTCAAGTTGAGGAAAACTTTAAAGATATAATGACTCAAATTGCTAAGAAGCAAGCAAGTGAGGAAATCTCAAAGCGCATGCTACTTGGATATTCATTAACGCTATATAGAGAACTAAATAATTCTCCTCAAGGCCAATCCTTTAATGGTTTTTGGGACTATATGTCTGCAAACAGAGAGGATGAAATCTCAGCTTTATCAGAAGAAATAATATCCACGATAATCGAAAATAATATCGATTATGATGCATCTTTCTTACTAAACCTACGTTCCTCTCTATTTAATGCAGGTAATAGAATAGTTGAAAA
>JAQYFM010000178.1 GCA_028723145.1 Spirochaetales bacterium
TCAATTGTTCACATTATTTTAAGTTAATGTTAATATTGTTACTACTACACAGTGGGAGTGTTTATATAGTTAATGAGAATTGCTTTTGGGTTTGACATCTTTTACCCTGAAACCAATGGTGTCATTACAACAACAATAAATCTCGCTAATAACTTGGTGGACTTAGGACATGAAGTTTACTTCTTTGTACCCGAAGATAAACAGTTTACTGCTGATGTTATTGAAAATAATATACACATTATCCACGTTAAAGCACTCTCAACACCAATATATAAAGGTATTAAAGTTCTTCCTGTACAAAGCTGGTATTTAAGAAAGTATTTCTTAAAATACAATTTTGATGTAATCCACTGTACTTCCCCTTGGCTCATTTGCCAAGCAATGAACCATTGTGCAAGAAGAATGCATATTCCAGTGTTAGCGACCCATCATACTTTAATTGATAACCCTATCTATATTAAGTATGCATTAAAGAGTACAACTCTTGCAAACATTGCTCAGAAGCCAATTTGGCCTATTGTCTTTGAACCATTCTTTAGACTAGTTTGGATGGCAACTGCACCAAACCAAGAGACATGTAAAAACATTAGAGAACATATTCCAGATCTTGAAGTAAGATATGTCTCAAATGGTATAGATATTGAGAGATTTAAGAGAACTCCATCAGGACAAAGTATCCCACAAATACCTGAAGGTTTCCTTGACGATAATACATTTATCTATGTTGGTAGACTTGGTTTTGAAAAGGCAATTGATGTAACAATAAAAGGATTTGCTAAAGCTGTAAAACAAAATCCTAAATTAAAGCTTTTGATAATTGGACAAGGTCCAGCCCATAAAGAATTAATTGACCTAGTAGAAGAATTAGAACTTACAGATAATAATATCTGTTTTACAGGCTTAATTGATAACCATATTCTTGTTGATAGCGGAGTACTAAGGAAGTCTGTTGCATTTATTACTGCCTCCCTTTCCGAAAACCAAGCAATAACAGTTATTGAAGCACTTTGTTCTGGATGTCCTGTAATTTGCGCAAATGTATTTAATATGACTGCATTAGTTGATAAGGATTCTGGTTGGTATTTCGAAGGTGGCAACGACTCTGATCTTGCTGATAAGATTTTGTATGTAGCTGCGCACAAAGAAGAAAGAGATCAAAAGAGTGCTAATGCACTCAAGTCTATAGACAAGTATGACGGAAAAAAGATTGCAAAACAATTTGAAAGCATTTATCTTGAACTTATAGAAAAAAAGAAACAAGGCTTTTACGTTATTGACGGAGAAAAGAAAGCAAACCGTTACGAAAACCAGTAATTAAGCCCCAAGGAGAACTAATGCGTTTTTTATGCGTATATGTTGATGGAGGAAAAGGTCATTACATACCTGCAAAAGCAGTTCAAGAACAGCTTATTGCTTTAGGTCATGAAGCAATCTTAATTGAATTCTTTGATTTATTCAAAATTAAATGGATAGGCAAAATTAATAAGAAAGTTTGGAGATTAATGCTTCGTTCTCCAAAGATAGAAAACAATTTCTCAAAGCATAGCGACCAAGACTCAAATGGAATGGAGGTTGCAACTAAAGCTTTAAAGCTCTTTTCTAAAAACAGTTTTAAAAAAACTATTAAAAACTATAACCCTGATTTAATTTTCACAACTCATCCATACCCTGAAGTATTTATTGCTGAAATGCTTGATAAACTAAAAATTGATATTCCTGTTACATACTATGCAACAGACGTATTCTCAGCACCTATTGCAACAATATGTAATAAGATTACCAAATACTATATTTCAACATCAGAAGGTCTTGAGATAGTAAAGAACTTAGGGGAAGATGAAAATAAGTTAGAGCTATCACCATTTCCACTTCAAAAGTCATGTGCTGAAAATAAGATTAAAAGTAAAGCAGAAGCAAGATCTATTTTAGGACTCAAGGAAGATATTTTCACACTCCAAATTAACTATGGAGGAGAAGGCTTAGGAACTAATACTTTACTTAAGTCTCTTGCAAATATTGAAAAGGAAATTCAAGTTGTTATCTTAGGTGGTATGAATGAAACCACAAAAGAAAATTTAAAATTAATTAGTGCTAAGATGCCAAAAAACATTCATGTCCATATCATTGGTTTTACTGATAAAGTTAATGCCTATGCAATTGCATCAGATATTATTGCTGGAAGAGCTGGTATTAATACCATATTAGAAGCTTTTTATTTAAGAAGACCATTCCTTATCACAGAGCTTGTATATACAGTCAAGGCTAGTGCTGATTATATCTTAAAGTATAATGTTGGATGGAATGCTCACTTAGACCAAGAAAAGCAATTTGATATCATTAAAGAATGTATTGATAATCCACAAATATTAGAAAGTATGGATAAGAATTTTGACTCTATCCCAATAGAATATGGAGCAGATAAGCTAGCATTAAGTCTAGTAGAACTTGCAAAGAAAAGCTGAGGTAACAGGTGTACGACTATTTAATCGTTGGTTCAGGATTATTTGGTTCAGTCTTTGCTCATGAAGCAAAGAAGAAGGGTTATAAGTGTTTGGTTGTTGAAAAAAGAGAGCATATTGGTGGAAATATCTATACATATGAATTAGAAGGTATAAACATCCATCGCTATGGTGCTCATATCTTCCATACTTCTAATAAGGAAGCTTGGGATTATATTAATCAATTTGCAACATTTAATAATTTTGTAAATTCCCCTATCGCTTTCTATAAGGATGAACTATATAACCTTCCTTTTAATATGAATACTTTTTCAAAGATGTGGGGTATTAGAACACCTCAAGAAGCAGAAGCTATAATTAAAAAGCAAAGGCAGGAAGTTACAAAGATAGAAAATCTTGAGGACCAAGCAATAAGCTTGGTTGGAAGAGATATCTATGAAAAGCTAATTAAGGGATACACTGAAAAGCAGTGGGGACGCTCTTGTACTGAGCTTCCACCTGAGATTATTAAGCGTCTTCCTGTTAGATATACATACAATAACAACTACTTTAATGATATCTATCAAGGTATTCCTATTGGTGGCTATACTCAAATAATAGAAAAGCTATTAGATGGAATTGAAGTAAGGCTTAATACCGACTTTTGTAAAGAAAAAGAAAAGCTATCTAAGATTGCAAATAAAATTCTTTATACTGGTGCTCTTGATGCTTATTTTGATTACTCTCTTGGACACTTACAATATAGAAGTGAAAAGTTTGAGCTAGAGCGTTTAGAAGAAGAAAATCATCAAGGAGTTGCAGTTGTAAACTATACTGAACGTGAAGTTCCATATACAAGAATAATCGAGCATAAGCACTTTGAAAACTCATCTTCTCCAGTTACCTATATTAGTAAGGAATATCCTGTTGATTACTCTGAAACTGGTGAACCTTACTACCCTATTAACGATAAGGTAAATACCGAGCTCTATAATAAATATAGAGAACTTGCCAAGAAAGATGATAAGCTCCTCCTTGGCGGTCGCTTAGCTCTCTATAGTTACTTTGATATGGATAAGACAATTATTGCTGCCTTAGAACTTGTAAAAAACAGCCTCAATTGAGGCTGCTTATATTATATGCTCCATTTAAATCCAAATGCACATTGAGGTAGGAATCTAAATGGTGTGTTATTCATTAAATCCCATCTTGCTTGAGCACTTAAGCCACCATATAAGCTAATGTGATTGGAGTAATTCCAGTTTACAATGTTATCAAACTGAAGATATAAATACTTTCTTGTAACAGGTGTTACATTCTGATCAGTATATGCTCTATCATTTGATACTTTAACTGTTAAGTTAGATTTTAGCTCTATATCCTTTTCATAGAAATCAAAATCACATCCAAGTGTAAGTGCAGTTACTCCAGGTCCACCCTTATATCCAGACCACTCAAGATCTCCTTGTGTATCATGGCGCCAATATCCAAGTGCCCAATCATAATTATATTCTTTTATAGTTGTGCCAGCACCATCAACCTTGATATTTTTATTATTCAAATATAAAACAGGAGAAGTATATACTGCTTCAGTCCAGAAATCTGCATCAAAATCATTAAAACTCTTTAAGTATGAAGCACCAATCATACCACCAATTGCATTTGGAACTGTGGAATTTGTTTCATAAATAGTTTGAAATTGATCAACTGTAATTTGCATATGAAGTTCTAAACGAGGGAGAGGAACATATTCAAATTCAAATCCCATAATATTATTTGCTTCATCATA
>JAQYFM010000179.1 GCA_028723145.1 Spirochaetales bacterium
TTCCAACCTGCAGTAAGTGCTTTATCAATTTAGCTGGTAGTACAACAATTGAAGATAGTATTCAAAATGAAAAGAAAGGAGCAATTACATCATCAAGTGATGTAATAATCTTTGGTGAAGGGGATCTTTCATTAACAGCTAATAAAAAGCATGGCTTCAAAATTGATGGGGAATTAAGAATACTATCAGGTTCTATTAATATTACGACAACAAAGAGTTCTGATGGTAATGCAATAAGTGTTGATACCTACTACATCCAAGATGGTGGAAATGTAACAATATTTGCAACTAATGATACCTATGGTTCAGAAAATAAAGGAATAAAAGTTAACGGCACCGAGGAAAGAGAAAGTGGAAAGCTAGTAATTAATGGTGGTAGACTTTACATTGAAAGCGTTGATAAAGGTATTTCTGCAGGTTGGAAATTAGCTGAAGACGCAGAAACCGAGACAACAGCTGACGATCCAGATCCATCCTTATATATTAATAATGGTGTAATTACTATTATTACAACCGGTACAATATATGAAGTAAGTGAGGAAGAATCACTTTCCCCAGAAGGTATTGAAGCTAAAAATAATCTTGTGATTAACGGAGGTTTAATTCAAGTTTCAACCTCTGATGACTCATTAAATGCGGGGTCCTTAATTGAAATTAATGGTGGCTATATTTTCTGTCAAAGTAGAAATGCCGATGCAGTAGACTCTAATGGCCTAATTAACATTACAGGAGGAGTATTAATCGCACTTGGCTCTAATGCTCCTGAAATGGGAATTGATTGTGATTTTTCTGAAAATTTTACATATAAAGGTGGCACTATTATAGCTATTTCAGGCGCAAATAATAATGCACCAGATTCAAATGATACTACTGGGTATGTAATTAGAGAAAATCTTACAGGTAATTCCTTTGCTTTATTAGATAAAGATGGAAATGTAGTACTTGCATATACAGTTCCAACAAGCCATGAAAGCAAGAATGCTTTAATGATTGCAAGTGATGATATTACTAAAGACTCAACATATTACTTTATATCAGATGCAACTATGACAGGAAATAATATCTTTAATGGTATTATCTCAGACGCAAAGGTAACAGGAAATAAAACAGAGATAATTATCAGTAACCACGTTAATGGAGAATCACAAGAAATGGGTAGAGGTATGATGCCACCAGAGGGCTTTGATAAACCACACATGGCTCCACCAGAGGGTTTTGATTCAACTCGCATGACTCCTCCTGATGGTTTTAATCCAGCTCGTATGGCGCCCCCTAAAGGTTTTAAGGAATTTAAGAAATAATTCTTTAGCTCTAGAACATCGGTTTCTAGAGCTATTTTTTATCCTTAACATAGAGTATATTAAATCTAATGGAGAAAAGTATTATGAATGAAGAACTTATTATGGGTTATAAAGCATTCTTAGATAATGGTAAAACTGAAAGAGAATGTGTCAGCCAAGCAGTAAGTCTTGCAAAAGCAAAAGGTTACTCAGAGCTATGTGAAAAAACTGAGTTAAAACCAGGAGATAAAGTTTATTTTATCAATAGAGATAAATCTATAGCACTCTTTCATATCGGTTCAGACGATATTGAAAATGGAATGAATATCCTTGGTGCTCATATCGATTCACCAAGATTAGATTTAAAAATGAAGCCATTATATGAAAAGGATGGAATTGTTTATTTAAACACACACTACTATGGTGGAATTAAAAAATATCAATGGGTTACTCATCCTCTTGCTATACATGGTGTAGTTTTTAAAAAGGATGGTAGTTGTGCACTTGTAAACATTGGTGAAGATGAAGATGACACCGCACTTTGTATTTCTGATATTCTACCTCACATTGCACAGGACCAAATGAAAAAAACTGCTTCTGAATTCTTCCCAGGTGAAGACTTAGACTTAGTAGTTGGTCTTACTCCTCGTGGTAGTGAAGATAAAGATGCAGGTAAAAATGCTATCCTTGAGATCTTAAAAGAGCGCTATGATATCGAAGAAGCTGATTTCCTTTCTGCAGAGCTTGAGGTTGTTCCAGCTGGAAATACAAGAATCCTTGGTCTTGATAGCTCCATGATCTTAGGCTATGGCCAAGATGACAGAGTTTGCTCATACACCTCTTTAATGGCACTTTTAGAAGAAGAGGAAACACCTAAGAGAACTTCATGTTGTCTTTTAGTTGATAAAGAAGAAATTGGTTCAACTGGTTCAACAGGTATGAATAGCGAACTCCTTCCAAATATTGTTTCAGAGGTCTTAGCACTTCTAGGTAAATCAAGTGATTTTGCATTAAGAAGAACACTTAGAAACTCATTTATGCTCTCAAGCGATGTAAACTCAGCATATGACCCTCTTCATACAGAGTTATACGATAAGCAAAATTCATCAACACTTTCAGGTGGCGTAGTGTTTAATAAGTATACAGGTTCACGCGGTAAATCAGGAGCAAGTGATGCAAATCCTGAGTTTATAGCAAAGCTTAGAAAGGTTTTAGATGACAATAGTGTTACCTATCAAATGGCTGAAATGGCTAGAGTTGATGTTGGTGGTGGCGGTACAATTGCAAAGTTTGCAGCATACTATGGTATGGAAGTAATTGACTGTGGTGTTGCAGTACTATCAATGCATGCACCATGGGAAATTACAAGCGTATTTGATGTTGAAAGTGCATATAATTGCTATAAAGCATTCTTAACCCTTTAATTCTTTTGGCCTCTTAATAAAACAATTAAGAGGCTAATTTTATACATTTGTTGCAATTAATAAAATTTTTACAACAATATCACTAAAACACTTCCCCTTTTAGTAAGGTTTCAATATAATAGCCGCAACAAAATTTTCAGGAGAAAACTAAAATGGCAACTTATTATAATGAGCCTTCACACACTTTTAGTGAATACTTACTCATTCCAGGTTATTCTGATTCAACTTGCATTCC
>JAQYFM010000180.1 GCA_028723145.1 Spirochaetales bacterium
AAATCAGTAATTGAAGCAATAGAAAGAAAAAAATGTGGAAGTTATTGGACTCAAACAGGTTCCTATGAAGCAGTAAGTAATTACATTGACTTAAATATTGATGGAGTAAAAGATGATGTAATAAAAATGATGGCAGGTGAAAGTATTCCTGTTATTGTTGATAAATTTAGAAATAAAATAACTGGGTTTAAACAAAAGGATGAAGTATTTACATACTTAATTCACTTAGGATATTTAGCCTATGATGGAGAGAGTAAAACTTGCAGAATACCTAATAGCGAAATAAAGTCTGAATGGGGATGGGTACTTGGTACAAGTAATAAGTATAAAAAAGTATGGGAAATAACTAATTTATCAAAAAAGCTATTAGAAGCAACCCAAAATAAACAAGAGGAAGTAGTAGCAAAAGCATTAGAAAAAAGTCATGAGCTCTTAACAAGTAATTTGTCCTACAATAATGAGCAAAGTCTTCAAAGTGCTATTATGCTCTCATACTTCTATGCATACGACTACTACACTATTATTCCTGAATTTACTACAGGAAAAGGTTATGCTGATATAGTAATGATTCCGTTTATACCAAATATACCAGCATTAGTAATTGAGTTAAAAAAGGATAAAGTAGCAGGTGGAGCAATAGAGCAGATAAAAGCAAAAGATTATCCAAGTAGGCTTAATGGCTATAAAGGTAATACTCTACTTGTTGGTATTAACTATGATAGTAAAACTAAAGAACATTCTTGCTTAATTGAAAAAGCTTAATATAGAAAAAATATCTTCTATGATGGTATATTTCTACTATTAGGTGGTTTATCATGAGAAATCTTTCAGATAGAAGCAGTCATTTCACAGATTCTGTAATTAGGCGCATGACTCGTATTGCAATTGAACACAATGCGATTAATTTATCACAAGGTTTTCCTGATTTTGATCCTCCAAAAGCCCTTATTGAAAGGCTGAAAGAAGTCTCTGATGAAGACTTTCACCAATATTCAATTACTTGTGGTGCTTTAAATTTGCGAAAAGCATTAAGTGATAAGCAATTACACTTTTCTGGTATGTATTATAACCCTGATGATGAAATTACTGTTACCTGTGGTTCTACTGAAGCTATGATGGCTGCAATGATGAGTGTTACAGATCCAGGGGACAAGGTTGTAATATTCTCACCATTTTATGAAAACTATGGTGCTGATACAATTCTTTGTGGAGCAACACCTATATATGTACCTTTAGTTCCTCCTAATTTCAATTTTGATCCCTCCTTGCTTGAGGATGCTTTTAAGCAAGGTGCCAAGGCATTGATTTTATGTAACCCATCCAATCCTTGTGGAAAAGTGTTTACTAAAGATGAACTTGAAATAATAGCTTTCTTAGCTAAGAAATATGATGCCTATGTAATTACTGATGAAGTTTATGAACACATAATATATTCACCTAATAAGCATACATATTTATCAACACTTGATGGTATGAAGGAGAGAACTATTTGTTGTTCTTCGCTTTCTAAAACTTATTCAATTACAGGCTGGCGCCTTGGCTATACAATGGCTGTTCCTGAAATTACAGATAGAATTAAAAAGGTTCATGACTTCTTAACGGTTGGAGCAGCTGCCCCTCTTCAAGAAGCAATTATTACAGGGTTAAGATTCCCTAATAGTTACTATGAAGAATTGCAAAATGAGTATACAGAGAAAAAGAATCTATTTTTATCAGGTCTTGATAACCTAGGTCTAAAGCACAATGACCCTGAAGGTGCTTATTATGTTTTGATGGATATCTCTGAGTTTGGATACGATAGTGATCTTGAATTTGCAATTGATATGTCTAAGAAGGTAGGTGTTGCTGCTGTTCCTGGTTCTTCATTTTTTAAAGAAGAGGAAAATAGATATGTTAGATTCCATTTTGCAAAGAAAAATGAGACCTTGATAAGTGCTCTTGATAGATTAGCAGAATTGAAATCTAAGCTTAAAAAGTAGCCTAATATTGAGCTATATTATTGATTTAATGAGGTTTATTTCTTAAATAGGCTACTTTAATATATTTTATGACTTAATACTTCATGTTATAGACAAAGTAGTATTCATCTGTTATCCTCACCAACGTCTAATCGAAACCATGGCAAGTTTTGCTGGTGGCGTAGGGGAATAAATTATTCCTGACTATTCTATTTCGAGGTTAACAAATATGTTAAATGAAATGTGGTGGGTACTAATGTTAGTACTCAACTTTGTCGCGATATTACTAGCTTATCGCGTTTGGGGAAAGCTCGGACTTTTCATCTGGATTCCAATTTCTGTAATTGTAGCAAACATCCAAGTCACTAAGAATGTAAACCTATTTGGGCTAGAAGCAACACTGGGTAATATTGTTTATTCAACAGGCTTCCTTGCAACAGATATTTTATCTGAAATGTATGGTCCAAAAGAGAGTAAAAGAGCTGTAACAGTTGGGTTCTTCTCGCTAATTGTTATGACTGTTATGATGCAGCTTGCTATCCAATTTACTCCAGCTCCTTCTGACTTTGTACAAAGCTCTATGGAAACAATCTTTGGCTTCATGCCACGTATTGCATTTGGAAGTTTAATTGCATATGTAATTAGTAACTTCCATGATATTTGGGCATTCGAGCTTTGGAAGAGAATTAAACCAGGTAAGAAGACACTTTGGATTAGAAACTGTTTATCAACAATGGTAAGCCAGCTTCTTGATTCTTTAATTTTTACATTCATTGCTTTCTTTGGTGTGTATGAGATGAGTGTATGGTGGCAGATTGTAATTACAACTTATCTATTGAAGTTCATCGTTGCAGTATGTGATACCCCATTTATGTACATTGCAAGAAAATGGTCTGATAATAATAGTATTAGAGAAGTATAAAATATTGATTATTTTTACGCATATACATATACTGTCAAAAAACTAAATAACTCAGATACAGCCAATTTAGGCTGTATTTTTAAACTTCTCGGGAGGGTTGATTATGAGTGGTATTGTTATCATGATCATCGCCATCGTAGTATTAGTCGCTGGTTACATCTTTTATGGTAAGTGGCTTGCTAAGAAGTGGGGTGTTGATCCTAAAAGAAAGACTCCAGCATATGAAATGCAGGATGGAGTTGACTATGTTCCAACAGATAAGCAGGTAGTATTTGGCCACCAGTTCGCTTCAATCGCAGGTGCAGGTCCTATCAATGGTCCTATCCAGGCAGCAGTATTTGGTTGGGTACCTGTTCTCCTATGGTGTCTTATCGGTGGTATTTTTATCGGTGCTGTACAGGACTTCTCTTCTATGTATGCATCTGTTAGAAATAAGGGTCGTTCAATTGGTGTAATCATTGAGCTCTATGTTGGTAAAGTTGGTAAGAGACTCTTCTTACTTTTCGTTTATCTCTTCTCAATGCTCGTTATCGCAGCTTTCGCTGATATCGTAGCTAAGAGCTTTGGTGTTAATGCAGGTGCAGATGCTTCAGTTCAGCTCGCTAACTCACAGGTTGCTACAGTATCAACACTTTTTATCGTAGCAGCAGTAGGATTTGGTATCTTCCTTAAAAATACAAAGCCAAACGCAACAGTAAATACAGCTGTATCAATTATTCTTTTAATCCTTTGTATTGCAATTGGTTACCTCTGCCCATTCTTAAATATGAGCACAAATGTATGGCTTTATCTTGTATTCTTATACATCTTAATTGCATCAGTAACTCCAGTTCAGTATCTCTTACAGCCACGTGACTACCTCAATAGTTACCTCTTAGTCGCAATGATCGTAGCTGCAGTTCTTGGTATCTTTGTTTCTAACCCTAAGATGAACCTTCCTGCATTCACTGGTTTTGTAGCTTCAAGTGGTGCAATGTTCCCAATTCTTTTCGTTACAGTTGCTTGTGGTGCTGTATCAGGCTTCCATAGCTTAGTTTCTTCAGAAACAGCTTCAAAGCAGGTTAAGAACGAGAACGATATGCTTCCAATTTCCTATGGTGCAATGCTTGTTGAAGTACTCCTCGCAGTAATCGCAATCATCGCAGCAGGTGCTGTTGCTGATAAACTTACAGGTGCTCTTCCTGCAGGTACTCCTCAGCAGATCTTCTCAACTGCTGTTGCATCATTCCTTTCAGGTATTGGTATTCCTCACCAGCTCAGCTTCACACTCATCTCTCTTGCTGTATCAGCATTCGCTCTTACATCACTTGACTCTGTAGCACGTGTTGGTCGTCTTTCATGGCAGGAGTTATTCCTCGATGATGATGAAGATGAAGCTAGCATGCCATCATGGAAGAAGATAATCACAAATAAGTGGGTTGCAACAATTATCGTACTTATCCCATCTTACCTCCTTGGTCAGGTTGGTTATGCTGAGATTTGGGCTCTCTTTGGTTCTGCTAACCAGCTCCTTTCTGTACTTGCTCTTGCAGCTGTAGCAGTATTCTTAAAGAAGACTAAGAAAGATAACAAGATGATGTTTATCCCAATGTTCTTCATGCTTGCTGTAACAGTAGTAGCTTTATTCCAGCTCGCTTTCAAAAACATCAAGACATTTGGTCATGCTAAGATTTCTGTAATGGGCCAGAGCCTTCAGATTCTCTTTGCTGTTCTTCTTCTTGCTCTTGCAATCATAGTAGTTGTTGACTGTTGTAAGAAGCTCTTCGGTAAAGAAGAAAACAAATAAGCATTAATTGCTTCCTTTTATAGGCCATCAAGGATTTCACCTTGGTGGCTTTTTTACATTCTCTCTATATTTAGATGTAGAAATTCCAACCTGTTCTTTGAATAGTTTAGAAAAGTGACTAAGTGAGGTGTACCCAAGGTTATAAGAAATTTCAAGTATTGTAAGATTTGTAGTTGCAAGAAGACGCTTGGCAAAGTCTGTACGAACTATTTTCATATAATCGATAACGGTAGTATTTAAATATTTTTTAAAGGCATTAATTACAACTGGGGCTGAATATCCTGTTTTTTTATAAATCTGTCCATCAGAAAGAGAGATATACTCTGGAGAGTGTAATCTAAGTAATAAACTTTTCATCCATGGGGGCGCATCAGATAACTCCTCTTACTCTTTATTTAGTGCCAAGAGAACTAAGGCTCTTAATATCATTTGTCTTATTACAAGAGGAATCTTGGTTTTATCCTTTTCATAAAGATAATTTATTTCTCTAGCTCGAAACTTAAACCAAGTGAATTACTCGGCAATTGAATTGCCAGAGCATCGTGGAGTTTAGCCACGGGTGCATCCATGACACCGCTACTGCTTTTTATACAGCTACTTTTAATACATATGGAGTCTTAATCATCTTCATATGTATTTCTTTTTTACTTACTTGACCATAGAGCCTTAGAATATTGTATGCTCCAACACTGTCAGCATTCCATTCTTTTTCACCATCAATGAAGATTCCTCTTTTTACTCGCTTCTCTTTAGTTGCATACTCACTACTTACACTTAAAGTTAAAGGAGAACATACACTGGTGTAATATTCTTTTTGACAAATTACACTAAGGCCTGCATCTTCTGCTTTATAAGTAAGCATATCCACAAGCTTCTTAAATGGAAGTGAGTGCATCTTCTGATTGGTGTTGTTTTAGAACGTTTACTTGAATTTAATGTTCTAGGTGGTAGTTTTAGCTTTGAAAAAATTATGGATTTTATTCATGATTTTACCTTAGTTAGAATGGATTCAAGAAACTATATAAACCTTCTTACTTCTAATAATGAAGTTGGACAATTTCTTGAAAAATATTTATCTCCAAAAATTACCAATTACATAGTCTTTCCAGCTAATATTTCTAATTTCTTAAAGATAAAATTGAATAAGAGAATTGATGCCTTTGGGAGTGTTTAACACTAGATTTTCCTAGAAACTTTAAAAGACAGGTATTATCGGCAACAATTCTAATAAAAAACAGATCATTATCTTAATTTTCTTGCCGGTAATTAAGAACACCACTCATATTTTTAATCTCTAAATAATAAAAAAATGGACGATTACGATAACACTATTCTTTGATGAAATTAGATAAGTAAGATAAATTTATATGTGGCAATTACTTATATAAGTAATTACCACAAATTATAATTCTTATTTAATTATTGCAATTGGTTCAATTGCCATTTCTTTTGCAATATCATTTACCATATCGAGGTTTTCAGAAAGAACTTCAACTATTCCACTTTTTTCAGAAGCAGCAAATTTATTTGCTTCAATTTCACCTGGCATTAAAATACCATTTGAATATTTAGCCTTCTTTGAAGATTTTAGTTCATTAATTCTTGCATCAACATCACTAAAGTACTTTTCTTCATCATTAAATGCAGAAATATCCATTGCAATCATCATAAT
>JAQYFM010000181.1 GCA_028723145.1 Spirochaetales bacterium
GATAGCACAGATAAATCTAAGCATGCAGGAAAGCATACAAGATTCATACATACTTGAGGCTTTCCACCCATAGCATAGATATCAGAAATAGCATTAGCTGCAGCAATTTGGCCAAATGTATATGGATCATCAACCATAGGAGGAAAGAAATCTACTGTTTCAAGTAATACTCTATCATCATCAAGATCCCAAATTAGAGCATCCTCTGCACCTTCATATCCATTTAATAATTTATCACTATGTAATACAGGTAAAGAATCAATGACACTAAATAAATCTTTAGGATTAAGCTTTGCGGCACATCCACTAGTCTTTACCATGCTTGTTAATTTAACCATTTGCAACCTTTATAAACTTATCATTTTCTTCTTTATATAGAACTTCAAACTTGAAGTCAGGTATAAAGTTATCATCCTTTTCAACTTCCATTGCAGTTCCACATGAAGAAGAAAGTGTACGAGGAACGCTGATTAAGCGTCCCTCCTTTAATACTCTACGAGCTTTTAAAGCCTCGTAATGAGAATAAAATGTAATAATATACTTACTCATTTTTTAATAATAAGAGTATATTCGCCACCAGCTTCCTTAACAGTGACATTATAGCTAAGAGCATTAGCAAGTCTCGAAACATTTTCTTTAGCAGCAATGTTATCAACAATAACTGTTAATTCTTTTTCTCCACTAATAGCTCTCTTTGTTCTTACAACAGGTTCTGGGCAACTTAGACCTCTACAATCGATAGTCTTCATTAATTTTCCTCCTTTTTAACCTGATATATTTTTATAAGAGCAACTGCAACTAAAAATACTAGGCCAAATATAACAGCTACTCTACCATTAGTTTTAACCCCTTCATTTGCAACACCTGCAAGTGAGAAGTTATGGCTAATTGCAGCACCAACTAATAAACCAAGTACAGACACAGCACTATCAGAATTACCCTCTCCCGCTAAGATTAACTGTCTAAGAGGACATCCTCCAAGCATTACAGAACCAAGGCCACAAAGTGCCATACCTAAGAAGTTAAATAGATGGTCTGAGTGTGCAACAGGTTGTCCAGCAAAACCAAGTTTAAAATTACCTGTTACTAAGTTTAAAACTAGCATTACAGCAAAGATTGAAATAAAACCAAATAGTAATGTTGTATCTTTTACTAAAATAGTATCTCTAATTCCACCTACCATACAAAGTCTAGTCTTTTGTGCAAGTGCACCTACTACTAAACCTGCAAGAAGTGAAATTACTATTGGTGCGTGCATAGACCCTGGTCCTTTCTCAGAGAAAGCAAATAATGCAGGAACAGCTAAAAATAGTACTAGTAAAACAATATTTACAAATGGAAGAGCAACTCCTTCAACTGAACTCTGCTTTTGATAACGTCCAAGAGAAAATCCCTTTGTTAAGAAGAATGCACCAAGTGCAACACCACCTGTAAAACCAAGTAAACCGACTAGTGCATTAAGGTCTCCAGCAGATAGACGAATAATCATTCTGAATGGGCATCCTAAGAATGCAAGTGCTCCAATCATTACAAAAGCAGCAATGATAAATCTTAATACAGGAGATGAACCACCTCTTGGTTTAAACTCTTTTGTTACAACTGCTATTAAAAATGATCCTAATATAAGACCAATAATTTCAGGTCTTATATATTGAACAACAGCTGCATTATGGAGCTTTAGGCCACCTGCAATATCACGGACAAAGCAAGCAATACAAAATCCCATGTTTTTAGGATTTCCGAACAAAGGTAACAAGAAGGCAACGATACCTATGATGATACCAGCAATGAGCAAATTTCTTTTATCTTTTAGTAGTTTCATGCTTTTAGAGTACCATTGATTTTTTAATAATACAATGGAAATATTAAAATTTTTATGTTATCCTCAATTTTAATGAAAAGAATTTACCTTGATAACAGTTCAACCTCGTATCCAAAGCCTAAATCAGTAATAATGGCGATGAGTGACTATTTTTATGAAAATGGTTCTAATTTACAGCGAGGAGAAAGCTCATATAACTTCGATGCTGAAGATGTTATTATGTCGCTTAGAGAGGAGCTATCAAAGCTTGTTTCATCAAACAATCCTGAATGTGTAATATTCACACCTAATGTGACAACAGCTTTAAATACTGTAATTAGAGGATATTTAAAGTCTGGGGATCATGTGATTATTTCACCTCTTGAACACAACGCAGTAATGCGTCCATTAGTTGAAAATAATATTTCTTACACTCTTCTTGATAGTGATAGTTTTGGACATGTAATAGAAGAAAACATAAAAAAGAGTATTAAAAAAGAAACTAAAGCTTGTATTATCCAAGGTGCAAACAACGTTACAGGATGTGTTCAAAATATCAATAAAATTGGAAATACATTAAAAGAATATGGTATTCCATTAATCCTTGATTCAGCTCAAAGCCTTGGACATATAGATTACAATCTTGAAAAGGATAATATTTCTATTCTTTGTTTTACTGGACATAAGAGCTTATTTGGTCCTCAAGGTACAGGTGGGTTTATCACTAACAGTGAAATAATAAAAGAAATAAAGCCACTAATATATGGAGGTACTGGTTCCTTTAGTGATTTATTAACTCAACCAGATAATCTTCCTGATAAATTTGAAAGTGGAACTCAAAACATAATTGGCCTTATGGGGCTTAATGCTGCAATAAATTATTTAAAAGATAATAAAGAAAATATTAGAAAAACAGAAAGAGAACTCAGAAGTTACTTTATTTCATTACTTGATAATATTAAATGTATCGAAATACATTCATATTCAGATGAAATTCCAATTGTTTCAATTTCATCAAATAGCTTTGATGTTGCAAAGCTTGCAAACTTTCTTTCAAGTAATAATATTCAAACTCGAGTTGGATTACATTGTAATGTGATGACTCATAAGTTTATCAATACATACCCTTCAGGAACTATTCGTTTTTCCTTTTCACACTTTAATACTAAAGCTGAACTTGATATGTGTTTTTGTTATATAAAGGAGTTTTTAAATGAGGAAGGATTACTATAAAACCTTATTAACTGAATTTAAAAATGGAAGTGTTAAAAGATTTACTTCTTTAGAAGGTAATAATCTTGGAAAAGAAGTATTATTTGAAAATTCATTTACAGGTAAAGTTTTAGAAGAAAATTTAACTCCTCCAGTTCACCTTGTATTATTTGGTGCTGGTCATGTTGGGAAAGCTCTATATGCTTTAGCTCGCTTACAAGATATTTCTGTAACAGTTATTGATTCTAGAAAAGAAATCTTATTAGAAGAAGATTTTCCAAATGCTAATCTAATTCAAGTTAACTATGATGATTTATCAAGTTTAAAATTAGATATATATAATCCATATTTTTGTATCTTTACTCATGGGCACTCTGGCGATAAAGCATGTTTAGAGTGGTGCTTGAAACAAAATAGTGAATATATTGGTATGATTGGAAGTAAAGGTAAAGTTAGAGCAACATTCGATAAACTCTTAAAGGAAGGCTACAGTGAAGAGGAGTTATCAAAAGTACACTCTCCTATCGGCCTTAAAATTGGTGGTGATACTCCACAAGAAATAGCTATTTCAATTATGGCTGAAATAATTCAAACCTACTCATCAAAACCAAATCGAAGTGTTATCGATATTCCTCTATTAAATACTATAAGTAATACAGAAGGTGTAATTTGTAGAATAATTTCAAAAAAGGGCTCTGCACCAAGACAAATTGGGACAACGATGTTTGTTACTAAAGACAAAGTATATTCTACTATTGGAGGTGGTGCTCTTGAGAAAAGAGTTATTGAAGATGCTCTATCACTAAAAGACGATGTTCTCTTAAAGGAATATCGTTTAAACCCTCAAGGTGATTTAAATATGATCTGTGGAGGAGATGAGGAAATACTCTTTCAGAGAGTTAATTGAGAAAGTAAATAGTTTGTCTATAATTTTGTGTAAATGTTTATAATAATATTATATTCCTGTCTCCAATCACAATTCCAATTTGGTTAAGAACAATACCTTAATTACTAATTGGTTAAGTATACTTATTAAAAAGATTATAAATTGCTAAGTACATAATTTCGTATCTTGGATTGTCATCAGGAAAAGCATTGCAGTTATTAGTGACTTTTCTTAATTTATAGGTTAAAGGCTCAAATCTTTTGTTGTATTATTAAACTTAGATAACAAAATAATTCTTTAATATCATTCCAATGAATTTTCTGAGCCTTCTTTATCATCTGATGTATCGAATCCATATTTATCAAAACGATTCAAGTTCATCTAAAACATCTTCCTAATTAGAGATTCAATGAATTTTCATTAAGTCTCTACAATAGTCCTAAGGCATTCAAAACATATACATAATATTATTTCCTATACCATCATAAAATTACATAATGTGATAGGAATAGCGTTTAAAACAGCTCAATAATTATTGATACTCATTTTTCTAAAATGTATACAAAAGAGAATGCTATTGTTTTTGTCTTAACTGATTAGCTATGAAATATCTTAGAAAAAAAATACGAAAGCATATTCTTAATATCTTACGCCCAAGAGTTAAATCACCTTTTGATAGATTTTTAGAAACTCTATTACACTGTCAACTGCAGAATCGTGTTTCTTTACAGAAGGTACTGCTGTGTTAAACGCAATTACATTATTAAGCGCTTACCATTTAAAGGGTGACCCATTCTAATACTCAATGCAATGTATTTGCTGAATTTACAGTTTTTGTTAGCTTGTACTCTTGCTTTAATAATTACTTAAGCTTGTGTTGTCATTAAAACCTCCAAAAAAATAAAGTCCCAAGCCAAATAAACAATCAGAAAAATAAAATGTTTGTAAAACGCCCCTCAAAATGTTTGACAACAAATACCAAGGGGGGGTATTATGGACCTTAGTTGAGGGGCTAATTTCGTTATTTGTTAATATCCCTCAACACGTTAATTTGGTGTATTGCTCAGTTGAGCTACACATATGCTTTCGTGGAAGGCAAAATATTTATTTAGAGGGGAATAAGATGAAAAAATTATCATCATTATTGGTTTTAATGCTTATTGCATTAATAATGTTCGTTAGCTGTAATAACAATACAGCAGTTAAAGAAAGACCTGCAACTCCAGAAGATGCAGAGATATTTGCAGCATTATCAAGTGCAGCAACTTTTTATGCTTTCAGCCCAGAAGAAATTGAAGGAGTTAAACGAGTCCACGATGGAAATGTTTACACCGCAAGTTTTAATAATGTAAAATTTACTAATCCAGAAACTAAAGAAGTAGTAGCTATCTTAAATGGAACTGCTAAGCTAGTAGGAACACAGGAATCTGGAACCATGATATTAGATTTAGTTAATGGCACACAATATAAAGGTAAAGCGCATACTCTTTACGCAAAACAAACTTCATCTAGCAAATATCCAGAAATCGTAATAGATGGATATAAGCTCACAGATTTAGACAAGATTCAAAACAATTATTAAAATCAACTTTGGGGAGTTTTTAAGACTCCCCTTTTTACGAACAAATATTATACTTGTTCAAACACCAAATTGTTAATCTTCAATTCTGTAATTGTATAAGTAAATGTACCATCTAAATTTTCTATTATAGGACCAGATAATCTATAAATAGAATCATGATTACAATTCATTATTAATTGAATATCAGTATCAAGTGGATCAATAATAGACCAAGAAGATATATCAATAAATGAAGATTCAGTATCATCTTTTACAGTATATATTTTTGCAGAATACCTTTGTGCATCAAAGCTAATTTTAAGCCTAGCTGATTGATTTTGACTCACATAAACTTCTTTTGTTGAAATCCAAGATGTACCATTTAAAGACTTCTTTGTACCTTCAATTTCAAAATCTCCTGTAGCCCCCACAAACATCACATTTTTCAACATGATAATTACCATTTTTGAAATAAGTAGGTGATGTAATTACACTTATTTTTCCAGTATGCGCAGTTGGAGCAATAATTATTTGATCTATTGACTCATTATTTATATCAAATTGTGTATTACTGGACAAACTGTGAGTACCATTTCCTACATCTGTAGCGGAAAAAATAAAATTGATTGGATGTAATGTAAGAGTATCATAATCATCTGTTGCTGTTATGTACACTACATTACCATCTTCGTCAATTTCTTCCTCAATCTTATAATCAAATGTTTTTAATTGATTATCTACATTTACTTTCAATGAAAGCATCGAGTTATCATAATCTAAGGAATAAGATGATTGAAAGCTTTGTGCACTCAAAGTATTTGTACCATCTTGATTCTGAATTAGATAACCACCAAACATGAAGCTATTTTTATCTTCAAAATGAAAACCAGTATAAAAATCCAATTGATTATTTTCTGAACCAGTCTTCTGGCTTGTAATCCAATTAGTATTGTTTAATGAAAGGTATTCTATTTCTTCATTTTTTGTAATACCGCATTCACATGTATATACTTTCGAACCTTTTTTCAAATATGTTGGTTTATCTAAAATTACTCCTTCATCATAAATATGAGTATGTTCAACTTCTTTTTTAAAAGAAAAAACTACATCATCAACAACAGTTTCATTACCATCTCTAACAATATATATTTTTCCTTTTAAAGCTTTATCATATATGGAGTTATAAACTATTTCATCAACTTCAAATCTAACTAATAGATTTTCTTTTGAAAAAGAACGATATACTTTAGATTCTTTCTGAGTTACACCATATCTTGTACTAATACCCGCACCTGTTATCTCTGAGCTCTTTAACAGCTTATTATTAATTGTAAGTATTCCTAAGCCTTCAATAGTTTTATTACAAGTAAAGACTTCATTGTTAAATTCTTCTCCAAACTCATGATTAAAATCGTTAGCTATAAATGAAATTCTATCATTCTCACTAAAATACTGACCATACCAATAGCCAACCTGAATAGGTTTATAAGTATATGTATGTCCTACAGGAAGTTTAGATATTTGGCTTTCTGAAATAGTGTATAGTACTTCACCTTGTTTTATTTCTTCACCATTAGTATTTAAGGTAACAAAAGCAACTAATGGTGCTTTTTTGAATGTATAATTTGATTCAAATGGAAGTTTGAAAATTCCACTTGAGCTATCAGACCAAAATTTACCCATAGCATCTCTTAAACCATTTGCAACATAATCAGTCTTTACTGTTAATACATCATTTAGTTCAAAAGCTAGGGTAATGTAATCAGAGGATGTATATGGTGCTCTTATATCAAGTTGTCCATTAGCAACTTCTGACAAATCAATATAATTATCTTTATTTACAATATTAGGATAGTTATTTACTTCTAATGTTACTTTTGCATTAATATTAGTAGCTTTTGTATAGTATTCTTCAAAATCAAGATCAATCATGAATGTATCTTGAATTTTTCCTAAGTGATAAATAATCTTTCCTTCACTAGGATAATAATATGGAATAACACCATCTTCTGTAAACTTTCGAGTTACTCCAAAATTTGTAAAATAATAAACTCCAGCCATACGACTAATTACTTCAGAAGGTATTCCACTGATAGTAATACAATATTCTTGTTGATCATTTGTAACAGGTATTCTTAATACAGAGAATAAATCTTTTACTTCAACTTCTTGACCAACAGTTAAGTCAATTGGGTTAACAACATGGATTTTACAATCTGGAATAGAGTTAAATCCTAATTCTCTAGTAGTATACTGATAAACAGCAAAACCATCTGCTCCATCAAGATTTAAAACATCTTTTGTATTGGAATAAGAAGATTCATTTATTAATACAGAGTAGGAACCATCACCAGGATGCGATGTTTGTCTAACAACAATATTTTCTCTATTTAAGCTAGACCATTTATCATCTGTTAAATCGACATAGTAATACTCATCATAGAAGCCTCTTTTATTATTTGCTTCCATTTCCTTTGCACTAATCATAAAATCTGATTCAACATTGTACTTTCCAATGTAAACATCAGTATTGGATGTAATATCTAGATCAGCTGCTGAAATAGTAATTTTCTTGTCTTTGTTAGGAAGTGGAATAAGACTACCATTTCCTGTTTTAAAATACTTTGTACTAGTATCGCTAATAGCTTTAGAAGTAGCTTTACTAATTACTATTCCATCACGAAGTGTATATTCGCCATCTAGAGTATAGGTTTCTCCAGGTTTGATTAACTTCTTCTCAATAATTGTAACTGATGGATTATCAAGAATAGGAGTAGAAGGCTTCATTTCTTCACTTGGATTAG
Organism: Spirochaetales bacterium; assembly: GCA_028723145.1. Classification (GTDB taxonomy): domain Bacteria; phylum Spirochaetota; class Spirochaetia; order Sphaerochaetales; family Sphaerochaetaceae; genus Bullifex. Next base: position 8,265 of record JAQYFM010000181.1, read on the forward strand.
GACATGAAATGAGTACGAAACAAAATGCTATTATTGTAAATAGCAACCATAAATGTTTTTTCATTTGTAATTCCCTCTATTTTTATTTTTTGGATATGGTAGCGCTCCCCCAAGAAGTGTCAAGCCAATCATAATAGTTCATAAAAATACCCCCCCCCTGCAGAAAAACTACAGAGGTAAAATCTATTATTACAATAATTTAATAAATATTAGAAAGGATTATTTGGAAATACTTTTTTAATAGACTCTTCATTAAAGAATACACCATCATAGCCTAAGTAATTGATTGTATATTCATACTCAGGAGCACTTCCTTCTTCAGGTGATTTAAAGCTAGTTGTAAGTTTAAACTGTAATGATTTACCATCAACTTTAGCATCGATAACAATTATGTTTGAATGTAAATCACTTTCAAGATCATAGTTTGTAGAACGAGCAAAAGTACCAGTAATATCTAATTCTTCACTTACAGAAGATAATTCATAAACTACAGTATCAGAATATGTCAATTCTGAATAATTCTCGTTACGAAACTGAGACATTACAGGAGAAAGACTCATGAAATCTTCTATAGAAGCTTTATTACCATTTTTTGTAAATGAACCTGTACCAAAGGCTGGTTTTCCTTGCTCATCATATTTCATTTCAAGATTAT
>JAQYFM010000182.1 GCA_028723145.1 Spirochaetales bacterium
ATGTATTATAAGACAACAGTAGATGGAGAGGATAAGGTTTGTGAAGCACTTAGAGAGTATGTAGCAAAATCCTATGATACAGGCAAAGCTGATGGAATTAATATTGGAAAAGCCGATGGCATAGCTGAAGGTACTGTTAGAACATTATTAAAGCTAGTTAATAGTGGAAATATTACACTAGACTATGCGATTGCTAATTCTGGATTATCTAAAGATAAATTTAATTCTATTGCTGACAACTTAGGTTATAAACTCTAAAATCAAAATTTCCCTATCTAGGCTATCTTTCTAGATAGGGATATAAAAACCAAATATTTCAGTCTCATGGTATGAAAAATATGATTTTAAAAAAAATTAAACCATCTGTAATTATGTTTTACACATAAAAATAAATTTTACCATCTATTCGAAAATAGCTTATTAACTAGAAGGTATAACCAATAGCAATTCTTGGAAGTGGAATTGTTAAATCAAGGTAAGCCTTTGTCTCACCATTTCTAAATTCAGCAAGGTAAATTTCTGTACCAGTAGAAATAGCAAGATACATTTTAGATGTAAGATCTAAATGTAATGATGCACTTACATCAGCTCCAAGAGACCATGTTGATGATTTAACATTAATTCTAGGACCTGCAGAAACTAAAAGCTTTGTAGAATTACCAACCTTAGTTTGGAGTACATAACCACCTCCAACGACAAAGCTATTACCTGTTAAATCTGGTGCAAATACTAAATTAAAGCCATTCTTACCATCAAAAACAACATTTAAGTTTAAATCAGTTTTTGCATTGAACTTAACATTTCCTGTATTTCCCTTATAGTTTAAGGAAATATCAGTATTTTGAACGCCAAGCTCAAGCTTCATCTGAGTATTAGCTGCAAATACCGGAAGTGTTACGATTAAAAGTAATAAAATAGTAATGATTTTTTTCATTTCTTTCTCCATGGGGATTATTCTAGCTAAAAAAATATATTATTCAACCAAATAGTTACACAATAATTTGACTTATTGGCACATTTGTTAAAAAATCATAGTTATTGGAGAATTACCTATGATTAAGAAAAAAGAGGATATGATTATCTCAAAAATAACAAAAATGAGAGATGGTAACGGAGATGTAATTAAAAATGAAATATTGGGAAACCTTGATATGGCTAAACATGCAAGAATGTTCTCAACTTTCACCTTAAATAAAGGTTGTTCAATTGGCTATCATACACACATTAAGGAAACCGAGTATTACTATATTCTCTCAGGAAATGGTGTTGTTAGCGAAAAAGATGGAGATAAAGAGGTGAAAGCTGGTGATATCGTAATTACTGGTGACCAAGAAAGTCATGCAATAAGAAATGATAACGAAGAGCCATTAGTCCTCTTAGCTATTATTATCCTCGATTAAGTATTTTGGAGGGCAAGGTGCCCTCCAACATTAGTACATTGATTTAATTTCATTCTCATATAGCTTTGCAATTTGAAACCTTTTAATTTCCTGCTTACTACTTAACTCTTTATTAATCTCAAAAGATTTCTTTAAAAGAGTAAATTTGTAGATTTGTTCAAAGCTCTTAAAGCCATTTTTAGAACTTACTCTTTCTCTAATTTCATTCTCGATTAAAGAATGAACTTCAGGGAGAGAATAGATGTCCTCACGAGAGATGTAATAGATTTTATTTTGCTTCAAGTAATATTCTATTGCTTGGATAGAAGGTACAATTAAAGCTCCAAGATATTTTTGGTCCTGACCAACTACTACACTAGATTCTATGTACTCACTTTCATTTAAAGCTGCTTCAATTGGAACTGGTTCAAGATTTTCCCCACCAGAAAGAACAATAGTATCTTTACTTCTTCCAACTATGTGATACTCACCATCGTATGTCCAAACTGCAAGGTCACCTGTATTAAAGTATCCATCCTTGTCAATTACCTTACTTGTTAAATCTGGTCGCTTGTAGTAACCAAGCATTACTTGGTCACCTTTAATGTGTAACTCGCCCTTTTCACCAGGCTTACAGAGTTCTCCTGTTTCAAGAGAGATAATCTTGATATCAACATTACCATATGGAATCATGGTACCAGGTCTTCTCTTTGTCCATGCTCTAATACCAATTACAGGAGCAGTTTCTGTTAAACCATAGCCATCAACTAAGTTAATTCCAATTGAATTGAAAAAATCATCAATTTGTGGTGATAGTGAACCACCTCCACTAATACCACAAGTAAAGTTTGTTCCAAGCTTAGTTTTTATTTGTGAGTAAACAAGTTTATCACCAAGCTTATATAGTGGTTTTAAGAAAATAAGAGGAATTATTGATGTTGTAATCTCAACAAATCTATTTCTCTTTGTGTACTTTCTTGTTAAACCATGGTACATATTGCTGTACTTGTAGTGCTTATCCGCAACCTTAACAAAGAAATCAAAAGCAATCTTTTTAATTCCACCTTCTTTCTTCATTTGAGCATAAACAGCACTCTTAACACTTTCCCAAATACGTGGAACAGAACCCATGAAATGTGGATTTATTCTCTTTAAATCCCCAAGCATGATTTTTCCAATAGGCTTGGAGTAACAAATTGTTGAATCAAGATATATGATTATATACTGTATTATTCTTTCAAAGGAATGCCAAACAGGAAGTACACTTAACCAACGTTGTCTAGGAGCTGTTGGGAAATGAACAGAATCAATATTTTTAATAATTCCGTCGAAGTTTCCCTGGCTTAGCATTACCCCCTTTGGTTCACCTGTTGTTCCACTTGTAAAGATTACAGTTGCAAGGTCACTTTCCTTTAACTCGTTAATTGATTTAATTAACTCTTTATCTTCACTTCTCTTAAATTTTTCAATTAACTCCTTGTAAAAGTAAATATTTACATCATTTTCTTTTGCAATATCATCTACCTCTACAATTAACTCATCATCTAATACAATTAGATTCTTTAAAGCAGATAAAGACTTTCTTACAGATAGAACTTTCTTAAGTTGATCCTTGTTTTCAACAATAGCAGTCTCTGCCTCAGTTGCCTTTAAAATAAACTCAACTTCACTAGCTGTACTATCACGTCCACGAGGAACATCAGCAGCTCCTAATGACATTATTGCTAAGTCTGAAACAATCCAAGCAGATCTATTATCACTAATTAATCCAACTAAGCTTCCTTTTTTAACACCAAGACTTCTTAAAGCTGCAGCAAAGGAATGAACTAATACTCTTACTTCACTGTATTTAAAATCAATAAATTTACCAGTTTTATCTTTTTCCATTAAAAAGATGTAATCACCAATTGTTTGACACTTTGTTTCAAATAAAAATGGAACAGTCATTATATCCTCATAAGTTGTAAGTAATTGACATATTTAATATTTTTGTCAGAAAAGATAATTACAAATTATAGATATTTTGTCAATAAAAAAAATAACCTCACCTAAAACTAGATGAGGCAAGAAATTAATTATAATGTATTATTTTTCCCAAAGTTTTTCAGGATAGTAGCCTTCAGCAATCTTCTTTCTAAGCTCGTCAACTACAATCTTCTTATCTTCTGGGTATGTCATACCAAACCATCTTTCCTGGCTAGTAAGTACCTTAATAGTACCTTCACCATCTTCAACCATCTTACCAGCGCCATTAGGAAGTAAGCATTCAGCCTTTGGAGCTGTAATATTATCTCTCTTGAAAGCTTCCCAATATGGGACGAAGGAATCAAATACCTTTGGTGTGAAGCCAAAGAAGTTCATTGAAACAATTTCTTTACCTGTTAAAGTCTCATCGCCTCTATCGAGGTGTGAAACAATACCACCATCAGCTGTATATTCAATCTTAGTATTTTCTTCCATTGTAACGAGCATGCCGTTATTAACTTTACAAATACCACGAGAAACAGAACCGGACTTACTCATTGTATTTTCAAGAACATAACCAACCATTGCATGTTCTGTTGAATCGTTATCAAGCTTGGAAAGATAAGCACCAAGATCTTGGTATGCTGTTCTACCATAGTAGTCATCTGCATTAACTACTGTAAAAGGTGTCTTAACTGCATCTTTAGCACAAAGTAATGCATGAATTGTACCCCAAGGTTTTGCTCTGCCCTGGCTCTTTGCAAGTTCTTCTGCTGTTAGTAAGCTATCTAATGACTGGAATACATATTCAGCATCCATGTTTCTTGCAATTCTATCGAAAAGTCTCTCTCTGAAATCCTTCTCAATATCCTTTCTAATTATAAAAACAACTTTGCCATAACCACTGTTTTTTGCATCAAAAACACCGAAATCTAAGAGTGTTTCATTGTGCATACCTACAGCATCAATCTGCTTTACACCGCCATAACGGCTACCCATACCTGCAGCTAATACCAAAAGAGTTGGCTTCATTATAAGTTTTCTCCTTCCATGTTTTTATTTACTTATGATATGTTACAACCTTTATGGTAAAAAAGACAGTATAAAAGGTAAAATTATTTATTAAGATATAATTATATTACACTAAAAAATTACCAATAAAAATATTACGTTATCTTTTGTTTCGTAATATTTATATATATTATAAAGATTTAATTGACTATAAAGCAAAAAATCATTATCCTTCCAAGCATGCGTAAAAAAATAGTAAAACCATATCTTTATATACTTCCAGCATTATTGCTTGCTATAGTATTTGTTTACTATCCTTTTATACGCTCAGTAATATCATCATTTTTCAATATATCTATTAAAGGTAAACTTAATTCATTTTGCGCCATTGCTAATTACAAGGATTTATTTACAGATGAAGTTTTTTATTTATCACTTAAAAATACTTTTATCTTTATGGTAATGTTTGTGCCTTTAAACACACTCTTTGTGATAACATTAGTAGTTCTTACAAGAAGAAAAAATCGATTATCAAAAGTTGCAGAAACAGTATTCATGCTCCCAATGACAATTGGCTTATCAAGTGCAGCATTACTATTTAAATTCATGTTTAATGAAACAAATGGTGTTATAAATTCTCTACTTCACTTAGATATTTTATGGTCAAGCAAAGCACTCCCTGCTCGCTTTAGTTTAGTTTTTTTAGGAATCTTTCTTGATATTTCAATTGATTATCTTCTTCTTTTAAGTGCATATAGAAATCTTGATAAAAGCCCAATAGAAGCAAGCATGGTAGATGGATGCACTCCATTTCAAGTGTTTTTATACATCAAGCTTCCACTCCTTCTACCAACTCTTTCCTTTATTGTATTTATTGCAATTAAAGATGCACTATTAATTTGTGCACCAATAATGGTAATGACAGAGGGAGGCCCTGCAAGAAGTACCCAAACTATTGTTTATTACTACTATCTATCAGCATTTAAGAACTCTGCATTTTCAAAAGCAGCAGCAATAAGCACATGTGTATTTATTATTGCAGCAATAATTTTAACTATCTATAAACGCTTTGAAAAAATGAGGATTACATATTAATGAAAAAGCTTATAAATGTTTTATTAATAGCAATGATATTAATCATGGTCTTCCCATTCTTTTATGCAATATCAGCTTCTTTTTTCTCAGCTGCAGACTTCACAACATATCCAGCTAAAATACTTCCAAGTAAACTAAACTTTTCAAATTACTTGAAGGTTTTTAATCATAAATACTTTACTACTTACCTAGTAAATTCAATTATTACAGGTTTTAGTGGAACTCTTTTAAGGCTTATTATTGCTTTTTTATCATCCTATGCTTTTTCTCACTATAAATTTAAAGGAAAAGATTTTCTTTTTAGCATACTAGTATTAACCCTATTTATTCCATCAGACTTATTGCTAGTTGAAAACTATATAACTATTCAGCGCCTCAAATTAACAGATACCTATCTGGGAATTATTTCAACGAGTCTACTTGGAGCAAGTCAGATATTTATTTTAAGACAATTTATGCTCACAATTCCAAAAGATATTTTTGAAAGTGCATTACTAGATGGTGCTTCAGATAGAAAATATATTTTTTCTATTTTACTTCCACTATCAAAAGCTATTTTAGTAACACTTTCCTTACAAAGCTTTGTGAATATTTTCAATTCTTATCTTTGGCCTTTGCTTGTTACAAATAAGCCAAAGATGAGAACAGTCCAGGTAGGAATTACAATGTTAGGTTTTTCAGAGAGCCTTAGCTACGGCCCTACTCTTGCGGCAATAATCTTGTTATTTATCCCTTTTACAATACTCTTCATAATCTTCAAGAAAAGTATTTTGAAGGCACTTGAGAGGGGATACTTATATATTTAATAGGAGGATAAAATGAAAAAACTACTCTTACTTTCTTTACTACTAACTATTTCTCTCTGCACTCTTTTTTCTGCAGGAGCAAAAGAAACAAGTGTAACTGAAATTACATTTTGGCACTCAAACAGTGGTATTCTTGGTGAAGCTATTGAAGACCTTGTTGATAACTTTAACGATAGCGTAGGAAAAGAAAAAAATATCTTCGTTACTGCAATTTACCAAGGTAAAGCAAGTGACGTACTAACAAAAGTAAAAGCAGTTAGTCAAAGTGGTGATAAAAGTGAATATCCATCATTAGTACAGCTCGATGCAACAGGTGTTGTTGATATGGCAGCTAATAGTGATTTATTGTACGTTGAAGATTTATTTAAAGCTAATGGTGATGATTTATCCTTCTTACTCGACCATGCTAAAGAAAGCATGATGTATAAAAATCGTGTAATTGGTCTTCCTTTTAATGCATCAACAATCCTTTATTACTACAATAAAACTCTCTTTGATAAAGCAGGAGTTAAGGAAATTAAAACTCTTGA
>JAQYFM010000183.1 GCA_028723145.1 Spirochaetales bacterium
GCACATTCTTACTATTAGTGCTGAAGAAGTAAAGAAAGAACTTAAGGAAGGAACGACTAAGATAGCAGAGGAGATTAATCTTCCTGCCTTTGAAAGAAGTTTCTCACTTCCTGAAGGCTCTGATGAAGAAAAGATTAGTGCTGACTACAAGAATGGTATTCTTCTTATCACAATTCCTAAGTCTGAAAAGGCTATTGCTAAGAGAATTGAAGTTAAGATTAACAAATAAATGCATGGATAATGCTTCACACACAAGAGGACAGCTTAAAAACTGTCCTTTTTTGTGTCTACAAAAGATGATATAATTTCTTTTATGGACGCAAATTTAAAAAAAATAGTTGATATTAGAGTTAAAACAGTTATAAGAGCACTTGAAGGTAATAATATTACTGCTCGTTATGTAGAAACTAAAGAGGATGCTCTTAAGTTAATCAAAGAAATAATTCCAACAGGATCCCTTACAGCTACAGGTGGTTCAGCAACATTAAATGAATGCGGAATTATTGATTATCTAAAGCAAAATACAAATTATGCAGATAGATATGCAGCTAAAACTCCAGAAGAAAAAAGAGAAGCAGAGATAAATGCTTATAGAGCAAATTTCTATCTTGCAAGTGCTAATGCAGTTACTGAGCATGGTGAGATCTATCAAGTTGATGGAAATTCAAATAGAATTTCAGCTCTTGCTTATGGCCCTGAAAAAGTAATTTTAGTAGTTGGAATAAATAAAATTGTTAAAGATTTAAGGAGTGCTGTTGATAGAGTAAAGCGAATTGCAGCGCCAGCAAATGCAACAAGATTCGCAAAAGGTTGTTTTTGTGAAAAAGCTGGACATTGTATTCAAAATGGTTTTGATGAAAACCATTTAATGTGTGCAGCCCACTGTGGCGATGACACAATTTGTAGAAATACTCTTATTATGTCAAAACAGCTCAATAAACAAAGAGTAAGTGTAATATTAGTAGGAGAACCACTTGGCTATTAAAGTTGATTGGTCTAATTACTCAGATAGAGAAAGAAAAGCAAAATTTACAAATTCACTTACTCCTGAGTCTCCATATAAAAGTGCAGGAGTAAGTGTTCTTGAAGTCAAAAAATTAGCAAAGACCTTTGATAGTGATGATATCGAAATTAACTATATTGAAGATGTTCTATTAAAGGGATTTATTATTGCATTTAAAAAGGAAAGCTTTTCAGAAAAAAGAGTAAACCTAGAGAGATTTTATCCTTTGTTAGTTTCTTGGATGGTAACAGATTCTGTAGGAGCCGCACTATCCATTCCTAAAAAGGATAAAAAGATAGCTTATGACTATTTTATCAATCTTACAGCCTCCCCTATTCCTATGACAGCTAGGTTTGCTTTTGTGGTATTGATGGATCACTTTTTAACAGCAGACACAATTGATGAAATAATGACTAAGGCTGTCTCAGTTAATAGCGATAATTATCTACTAAAGATGGGAATTGCTTGGCTTACCTCCTGTTGCTACATACACTATCCAGAGCAAACAGCTAAGTATTTTTCCATGTTAGATAAAGAATTATCAAAGATGGCAAAGCAAAAATGCAGAGATTCTAAGCGAGTAAGTTTAGAAAACAAAGAAAGATTAAAATTATTGTAGATTATCAATTGAAATAATATTACTTTATATAGTAATGATTCTATATAAAGTAACATTAAGGAGAAATATATGTTAAATTTAGTAAATAATGGTATTAATAGTTGTAATCTTCCTGACGATAAAGGTTTCTTTGGTAATTATGGTGGTTCTTTTATTCCTCCACAGCTTCAAGAAGTAATGAATGAAGTGGCAAGGGAATATGAAAGAATTAGCAAAGATCTAGAGTTTATTAAAGAGCTCAATGACCTTCAAACACACTATACAGGAAGGCCTTCACCTGTGTACTATGCCAAGCGCCTTTCTGAGGCAGTTGGAGGAGCACAAATCTATCTTAAGAGAGAAGATTTAAACCATACAGGAGCACATAAAATCAACCATAGTATTGGCGAAGTTTTACTTGCAAAGAAGATGGGTAAAAAGAAGGTAATTGCAG
>JAQYFM010000184.1 GCA_028723145.1 Spirochaetales bacterium
ATACAATATTAATAATTATAACACTACCTTGAACTAAAGCTACAGACTTTGTAACAGGAAAGAAAAATGGCATTACATTAATTAATAATACAGCCCCACCGAACCCCATTGTAGTTTGAATTATTGCTCCTAAAAAGGCTACACATCCAATTAATAAATACACAACCATATTTCTTTTATTTTAAGACCTCAAGTATATTTTTAGAAATTAAGTTTATTGCACGGTCTAATATTATTTTTCCTTTTTCTTCAGAAGCATTTTGTATATTTCCCCAACTTCCACTTTTACAATATGAATGAAAATTACTATAGGAAGTGCATACATTACTCCCTCCATATAAATGCTTAACTTTTAATTTAATATCTTCTATAGGTTGTTCGTTTAGAGCTTTGCTCAAATCAATCAATTTTGAATTTATAGCCAGAGAAACACTTGTGATTTGTTCTGCGCCATGCCCTGTTCCGTATTCTTTATCCGTTAGAATATCACAAGATACTTGAGAACATGCCTTCCAAAAATCAACGAAAGCGCAATTGACCCCCTCAGCATATAGTTTTCGGCATGCACAATCAACAGATCTACTATTCAATGAATGAGTAACCAAGAAGACTATGTTCTGTGCTGAACTTTTAAAAAAAGAAAGTGCAACATGATAATATAAATCCGACAAGGTTTTAGTAGGAATATTAACAGTACCTTTAAAATCTTCCATCTCAAGAGTATCACCATATGCAATCACTGGGGCATAACACATATTACAATTATCAGCAATAATAGGAGCTAAATAGGAAGCTATGTGATAATCAATCCCAGTTGTTCCATGCCTCCCACATTGTTCTATAGAAGCAACAGGTATAATAATTCCATTATTATTTTGAAGTGCATCAACTACTTCTTCTGATGTTAGAAACGTGATATCTCTAATATTCATATTCTCTCTTTTACTCTTACAGGTTTTCCAATCAATGCAGACTCTGTAATTGCTAATACAACATCCATTGTTTTTACACCATCACAGATGTCAGATTTAACAGGGGTATTATACAAAATAGAATCTACAAATTCGTTGATTTCACTATTAAAAGGATGACATGATACAGTACCTGTATCAGGACCTTGCATTGGTAAATCAATCCATTTTTCCTGCATAGGGAAAAGCTTGTTGGACCAAAATCTATTATTCCTTATTGCTCCCTTAGATCCCAAGACATCAATATTAGCTTGATATGGATAATTAATTCCATCAAGACATGCAGATAATCTACCCACAGAATTGTTTTTAAACTTTACAGATGCACTCAAAGTTGTAGGATAATCAAAATCTTCTCTATATTTTGTAGAAAAAGCAAAGACTTCAGTAATATCACCATTCAAATATCGAGCATTATCTGCGGCATGACACCCACCTGTAATCATCGCACCACCAGCAAACTTTTGTTGCCTAATCCAATTATAGCTTGCAAATGATTTTTTTATACCATGCCAATAATCACATCCACAAAAGAAAATATTTCCTATAGAATCTTCTTCAATAAGTCTTTTGAGGTTTATTAATAAAGGTTCCCACCTTCCAACAAAACTTACCACACTTTTCTTACTACTTTTTTTTGCTGCATCATATAATGCATCTGTTTCTTCATAAGTTATACCAACAGGTTTTTCCAACAATATGTGTTTATCAGCAGCAAGTGTTAAAATAGCATCCTTAGCATGCAGATAATTTGGCATACATTCAGTAACAATATCAACTTCAGCATCATTAAGCATATCTTCTAAATTAGTGTAAATCTTTGCATTAGGACAATGTTGATGCACAAATCTAGAGGTACTATCTTCAGAACGCCCACAAACACCTGCAATATAAGTATTTGGATTTGCAATAAAACCTGCAACATGTTGTATTGCAACACTTCCTGTACCGTGAATTCCTACTCCCAGTCTTCCTTTATCATCCATAATTTTACTGAACCTCCAAAGTTTTATAGACATCAATTACATATTTATTAAATTCTGAAGTAGTTTTTAATTCTATATTTCTTGGCCTTGGCAAATCTATATCAAAAGAACCAACTTGGCGTGATGGTCTAGCTGAAAGAACAATTACTCTATCAGAGAGAAATACTGCTTCTGCTATTTCGTGAGTTATAAATAAAACTGTTTTTTGAGATTCACTCCATATTCTCATTAGCTCTAAATTCATTTTTTCACGAGTAATTGCATCTAGGGCTCCAAAAGGTTCATCCATGAGAATCAATTTAGGGTCATGAATCAAAGCTCTTGCAATAGAAACTCTTTGTTGCATACCACCTGATAATTCATTTGGATATCTATTTTCAAATCCTTTTAATCCAACCATATCTAAAAGTTCCATTGCTCTATTAGTATATTTTTTCTTATCTAATTTTAGTATTTCTATAGGAAGCAATACATTATCTATGACCTTTCTCCAATCAAGAAGAAGAGCTTTTTGGAAGACAAACCCAACTTCTTTATCAGGATTAAACTTTGATTTATCAACAATTATTTCACCCTCAGTCTTATCAAGTAAGCCCGCAACAATTCTTAACAGAGTCGATTTTCCACATCCTGAAGGTCCTACAATTGAAACAAACTCTTGATTTTTAACATCGAATGAAACTTGACCTATAGCTTCAAGTTCTCCATTTCTTGTTTTATAAACCTTTCTTAATTTTTGAATTGAAAGCAGAACATCCTTTTCGCTCATAATTTATCCTTCTATTTTCCTTTTGATTACAAGACAGTTTCAAAGTTTGAAGCTGTCTTGTAATCAGGTGTCAATAGACACCCGATTGCGATTACTTAACTATGATATTTGTATAAGGTACTTTTGGTAAGAAAGAATCATCATAGATATCACTTACAGGATAAGTAAGCTTCTCTTGATAATTATTTACTAAGTTATATGTAGCCTTAATTCCTTCTGGATCAATCCAGCCAATTCCATGATCCTTATATCTCTGAGTAAGAATAAATGACTGCTCAATATAAAGAGATTTTACAAGTGCTTCTTTATTAATTGGTTGGTACTCAGCCAAAATATCTATTGCTTCTTCTGGGTGCATTATTGACCATTCCCATGCACGATAAGTTACATCCAAGAATTTTGCTATTAAATCACCTTTTTCCTTACATGTTTTATCAGATGCAATATATGAGTGTGCATAACATTCAAATCCATAATCAGCCCATAAGAAGTTTCCAATTAATGAAGTATCCATTGCAGCTTCAAAATTTGGATAGCCTGTTAGAAGTTCAAATACGACATCTGCATTTCTTGATGCGAGAGCTGATACTTTTGCAGTTGAATCTATATTAACAAAATCAACACTATTTGGATCTACTCCTATCATTGAAGCAAATGCAGGCCACATTACTTTGTGTCCATCCGTAGGAGGAACTGCTACTGTTTTTCCTGCTACATCTGCCGGACTCTTCATTCCTGTATCTAAATAATAGTACATCGAATTTGGATGTTTATCAAAAATAATACCAATAAGCTTTACCTCTGCACCTTGGTTTCTAAATTTAAAAGCAACAGGAGCATCGCAAATCGCAACATCACATTTTCCAGCATCTACCATTTGAGCAGAATATCCAGATCCTTGCCCAATGATAACATTTAAATCAATTCCAGCTTCTTCATACCAACCATTTTTTATACCAACATAATAAGGTGCATGGTCAGCTGCAATAGTCCAGTTTAGAAGAAGATCAAATTTTTCGACTCCTTTTTGGGATTCTTTGCTCTGAGACTCATTTGCTCCCTGTGCAAATAACATTGCCATAGCAGAAATGACAACAACTAAGAAAACTAATATTTTCTTCATTTTGAACCTCCTTTAGTTCATTTTTACCTACTTTTATGATGACTAATCATCAATTTTTTTAACAAATTTCCAAGGCATGCAAACTCTTTCTAAAATAGTAACTAGTACATACATTCCCCAAGCTAGCATTGACATTACAATCAATGAAGCGAACATTGGTGGAGTGTCCATATACTTTTGTGAGTTTGCTATTACATAGCCAAGACCTTTATCCGATGCATATAATTCTCCAACAATAACACCCATTACACTTAATGAAGTACATATTTTTAATGAAGAAAAAATGTATGGTAAAGCCATCGGCAAACGAATCTTTAAAAAAACTTTAAGCTTTGAAGCTTTTAGATAACGAACTAAATCTAACAAATCTTCATCTACACTATTTAAACCCGCCATAGTATTTACTACCATTGGGAAAAATGAAGCAATAAACGCTATAACAATATTTGTCTTTAGCCCATATCCAATCCAAATAAGTAGAATAGGAATAATTGCTATGTTTGGCATGCTTTGAAAAAAAACAAAGATCGGCATAACCATTTTTTGTAGTGTCTTTGACCAAATTAAGCAAACCGAAATAAATACTCCTAGTATAGCAGTAATAGAAAAACCTAGAATAAATTCTGTCATTGTTGCTTTAATATTGATAAACCAATGATATTCTGCATCTGGTTGCTTTAGAAACAAATGCTTAAGTGCACTTGATGGTGTACATAAAAAGGCTTCATTTACATGAAATACTCTACATAATACTTCCCAGGTTAGAAAGAATAATAATAATGAAAAAATAGTTTGGTATTTATCAATAAATGCAATAATAGGATTTACATTTTCTTTTTTATTTTTTAATTTCATTAGTTTTCACTCCTTACAAGTTTCCAAGGCATGCAAACATTTTCAAGTATTGTGATAAATCCGAATAAACACATTCCAATAATTGCAAGCAAAAACAAACAGGCAAACATTGTTGGCATATCTATCATAGCTTGGGCATCTCTCATCAAATATCCCAAGCCACTTTTTGCTGCACAGAACTCTCCAACAATAGATCCAACAACACAACTAGTAGCACATATCTTTATTCCACTAAAAATATACGGCAATGAAGCTGGAATCCTTATTTTTAGAAAAACTTGATATTTCTTTGCATCTAAATAATTTACCAAATCTAGTAAATCATTATCAACAGACATCATTCCTGTAGTTGCATTTATTACTACAGGGAAAAATGCGACAAAGAATGCAATCCATATGTTAGTTTTTACTCCGTAACCTAACCAAAGCAAGAATAATGGAGCTAATGCAATTTTAGGAATTGAATTAAAAAGAACTAAAACAGGCATTAATAGACGATTTAACCAACGATTCCAAGAAATTATTATTGCTAATATTACACCTAATACTAATACTAAAATAAAGCTGCCAAATACCTCTGTTATTGTTGTAAAGATATGCTTACCCCAATGGTTTGCAGCAGCATTAGGTCCAAACAAACTATTAAAAACTAATTTTGGAGAAGGAAGTACATATTTTTTTATATGAAATCCATCAACTGCTAACTGCCAAATAAAAATCAATAAAACAACAGCTAGAATTGTAAGTCCATATTTTTTGAAAAAATCTAAGACACCATAAAGTATTTTTTTATAAGGAGGGATTCTCACTATTTTACCTCCTCTGATTCTATCTCATCTAATCTATATCCAAATCCATATGGGCCAATAGTAGACAAATCAATACATCCATTTTTACGTTTATATAATCCTGGATGAATTCTTGCTTCAGCTACTGATGCTCCTGGACAATACTGAGGTCCATTTGATTCAATACCCATTATTGTTCCAACATATCGTGCGAGTGTTGCATGAGGAATCATAGCTAAGCCCGGATTAGTTAAATCTTGGACCATTATTGCCATTCCTTCTTCTTTTGCATAGCAGAACATCAATATCGCACCTGTTATCGTCTTACAAGTTTTTAAAGCAACACCTGTCCACCCTAAGTCTTTTCCAAGCTTTACATAGTGCCAATCATGAGCACTTTCATCCATTAATAATAATTTTCGCTGGGCTAAGCTATGTACATCTATTGGATATTTTTCCATATCATATGGAAATGGTTGTTCTATGTATAATATTTTGTTCCATATAGATTCATATTCATTTTTTAGCTTATCTAGTATTCTGTTTACATATTCAGGATCATGAACTGTACAATTAAAATCTGCAGTTAAATGTTCTACTCCCATTTCATTAGCAACAATACCAACTTTTACAATTCTTTCATAATCCCAAGGTTCATCATTACCTCTTAACTTAATTTTTAAACAATTTAACCCATCTTCTTTTATCCAGTCTCTTAGTAAAACAGGAATACCATCATTTGGTTCATTCCCTTTCAAATCACTCTCTTCGATAGGATCTGTACCACCAACTAAGTGCCA
>JAQYFM010000185.1 GCA_028723145.1 Spirochaetales bacterium
AATGTATGAAAGAGTTATTAATAGTAAAAAACGCTTTACCGTTTATCTTGAACCAGAGGATGGTAAAGCGCTAAGTGAGATTTATTCAAAATACACTGTGTTATCGAATAAATATGAAGATGGGAAGATGGTAGTTGAATACCTATCCTAAGTTAACAAAGTCTCTAACTGGGATAGAAAACATTATTCCCATACCCTTTTTATTTAATATTTCCATCTGAGAAATAGCTTTCTTTACTTTCTCAGATTTTTCTTTTTCAATTACTATCATTAGTATTTCTTTTTCTGGGACAAGAGGAGTTCCAAAGAATTTCACATCTTCATCTGTAGATGTACCTCTACCTGAGATTACAGTACCGCCTTTTGCACCAGCTTTTCTAGCTACTGCCATAATATCTTCACTATATCCATCTTGGCAGATAACTTCTATCATCTCATATTTTGCATCTAACATCTCATCCTCCTTATCAAAAGCTCTAAAGCAATCTAAAAGTAACGCAACTCCACTAACCTTTACACCCTTTACAGCACTTAAAATACTATCCTTTATTTCTTTTCCAATAACAGATATTAAAACTTCCTTTCGGCTATCTCCTATACCAAGGGCTGCTAATATTGAATTTGAAGCAGTACCTTTTGCCTGAACGATAGAGCCCCCTGGAGCACCAGCTGCTCTGGCAGTCTTCATCAAAAGGGAAGCCTCATCCTTTCTAACAATTGAAATAAGTGTGTAACTATTCATTTTTAGCCCCCTTTTTTACTGTTAACCTATATATGATACCAAGTATCTCAATAGATAGAATTGGCATCATAGCAATAAATGATATAAGGCCAAAAGATGCATCTAAACTACCATTAGCAGCTCCAATTGCATATGGAAGCAAGAAGGCTGAACTCATTGGACCTGTTGCAACTCCCCCGGAGTCAAATGCAATAGCTGAAAAGAGTTTAGGAGTGAAAAACATCAATAATATTATAATCGCATAACAAGGTATGATGAAATACAATATTGGAATTTGTAATGCAGAACGAATAAGGCCCATCATTACTGCAATTGATACAGCTAAACAGAGGGTAATTATCATTAAGCGTTTTTTTATCATTCCTTGGCTTACGTCTTCAACCTGCTCTGTTAATACCCATATTGCGGGCTCTGCAAGTACAACACAAGCTCCTAAGACTCCTCCAATTGCAACTAGTAAAGGTAGTGAAAAAGAAGAAAGTGCTAAACCAAGAGTTTTTGCTATCATTGAAAAAGAAAACTCAACACCAACAGAGAATAATACAAGGCCAAGATAGGCAAATATCATACCGTTAAAAAGCTTTAAAGCACTAAATAGCGGAAGGCGCATAAAAAATATTTGCATTATGATGCAAACTATCATAATAGGTAAAAATGCTAGTCCCGTATCCTTAAAACAAGTTAAAAGGATTTGAAAAAAACTATGTGTAGAACTATTTCCACCTACACTACTTGCTGTATCAATATTGAAAAAAACTCCAAGCAACATTACAGCAAGAATTGGTCCTATTGATGATAGTGCTACATAACCAAATTCACTTTCCTCATCCTTTCCCCTAACCTTAGCAATACCCATACCAAGTGCCATGATAAAAGGTACAGACATAGGTCCTGTAGTTGCTCCACCTGAATCAAAACCAATTGAAACAAAAAATGGTGGAACTAAGAATGCTATTAATAGCAAAGCTAAATAACTAATTGCTAATAGCAGTTTTAATGGAATGTGCAAAATAGTTCTTACAAGTGATAATGCTAAAAATATAGCAACACCACTTGCAATCGCACCAAGAAGTAACGGTACACTTAATGAACTTGAAATATTAGCAATCTGTGTTGCTAATACTTTTACATCAGGTTCTGCAACTGTGATAATAAAGCCAAGTCCTAAGGCTACCAAAATAATAAGGAAAAGACTTCTAGACTTAGTAATTGTAGAACCGATTTTATTACCAACAGGTATTAAACCATTGTTTACACCAGTTAAAAATAGTGTTAATCCCGCTATTACTAAAAGACAGGATAACCCAAAGTTCGCAAGCTCACCATAGGTAGCTGCTTTTAACAAAAGAGATAGTAATCCTGCAATTAACGCAATTGGAAGCACAGATATCGTTACTTCCTT
>JAQYFM010000186.1 GCA_028723145.1 Spirochaetales bacterium
ATCTGCTTTTGCGAGATAATCTGTAATGAGCTGACCCTGAACAGCACCACCTGCTGCAGCATCGAAACCTACATAGTAAGTCTTATCATTCCAGTTCATAGATGTCATATCAATTTTACCTGTTGTTGGATCAGAAGGCTGTCTATTGAAGAATACAAGAGGCTTATCCTTATTGAGAGTAACACCTGCAGCTTCTGCACTACCATTTGCGAATACACTTGTCATTGCAATTAAAGCAACAAGAGCCAAAACAACCAATTTTTTCATTTTTGTCCTCCTTTTATGACTTATGAAAAAAACTTGTTTTATAATTCTCGTACAGTTTCCAGATAAATGCAACACTTTTAATGTGAATTCATCTTTTTAACATATTCTTCATAAAAAGTTCACCAAATTGTTAAAAATTGGAGTTTATGTTTGAAGTAACATCATTGTTTTTGATTTCTATCATTTTTTCCATAGGAGTAAATCCTTCTCCTAATACCTGGTGTGTATCTAATATGGTCATAAAAGCATTTTTATCAACTTTATGAACAAAACGAACTAATTCTGAAATGCTGTAATTGGGAAGAACAACCATTAGAACTGGCTTTTCTTCTCCAGAATATAATCCCGTTGCTTTAACAATTGTTGCTGAGCGATCTAAATTGTTTATTATAAAGTCACCAATTTGATCTAATGATTCAGAAATAATAAAAGCAGTTTTAGCATATCCTGTTCCCATTGAGATAACAATTTTATTGATAACTATGGAAATAATGTAGCTAACAATTATTGCAAATAAAGCACTCTCCAAACTGAATACAAATGCAGAAATTGCAATAATAAATCCATCAACAATTAATAGTGCTGTACCTGTAGGTATGTGAGTGTATCTTGCAAGAATTAATGCAACAATATCTGTGCCTCCAGTATTACTGCCAGATTTTAATACTATTCCAATACCAAGCCCACATAGTACTCCACCATATAAACAGCTTAGCCATATACTCATCTCTTTTGAATAATCTAATACTCCATCGTAACCGAATATTCTACACCAAAGGGATGTAAATAATGATAAAGCAATTGTTCCAACTAGTGAGTTCAAGCCATATCGTTTTCCAAAGAGTTTAACTCCAATGAGAAAAATAGGAATTGATAAAAATAAAATGGAAGTACCCACATCAAATCCAAATAGGTGGAAAAGTATTGTGGCAATACCTGAAACTCCTCCAGGTGCAATTTTTGCAGGGTTAGTAAATAGGGTAATACCCAAGCCCGTAATTGCAGAGCCAATTAAAATATAAATGTAATCAATAACTATATGTTTTATCTGTTTCATATTTTTGATGGTAAAGTTGTCTTTCTTGTTTTTATTTCTTCGATTATTTCATCTGGGTCAGTTTTTACAATTAAAGAATTTAATACTTCTTCTCTTAAAAAGCCTTTGATGCAACACTCTTTTAAGAAGGAGAGTAGGGTATCGTAGAACCCATTAATATTGTAAATTGCAATATTTTTTTCATGGTATCCAATTTGCTTCCAAGTAAAAATTTCAAAAAACTCATCAAAAGTACCAATACCACCTGGGAGAATTATAAAAGCATCAGCAATATCGTATATTTGCTTTTTTCTCGCATGCATATCTTTTGTAACAATTAATTCATCTTCTACCTGCTTAATTTTTACCTTTTCATTGTTAAAGATTTCAGGGAGTACTCCTATAACATGTCCATTATTTGCTTGTACTGCTTCTGCTAATGCTCCCATTAATCCACGGTATCCTCCTCCATAGACAAGGCTAATATTATTTCTTGCAAAAGCTTTACCTAAAGCTTTAGTACTTGAAATGAAATCATCATTATTTCCAAAAGAGGAACCACAAAATACAGCAATTTTCGAGATATTATTCATATCCTTATAATATATAAAAAATATTTATTACTCAAACCTCATATTTTGTTACTATAAAAGTGTTGGTGTGTTATTTTTATGTTAGCATAAATATGCTTGCCCTTTTTATGAATAACTTATTATAATTTATAACTAGCGAGGGGATTTTCCCCTAGGAGGTTTTAATGAAGACCAAAAGGCTCATACTATTGATTGCAGCTTTATTTCTTATTGTAACTCCATTATTTGCAGCAAAGGTTGCTGTTACTTGGGAGTGGTTATTGTCAGATCCTGATGTTCAGTATTTTAGATATCAGGTAGGTGGTGAAGATCCTACAAAGTGGGTTGTCGTTACAAGTGATGTAACATCCTATGAAGAACAAGGATTAGATGGAAGTGGCTCATATACGCTATATCTCCAGCAATCATATGATGGAATTTATTGGTCTGTATCAGCAAGTGCAACATCAATGCCTATTGTTCCAGAGACCCCAGAAATCGAAGAGCCATCAATCATTGAAGAGGCTCCAGTTGAAGAAGTTGTAATTCCTGAACCTGTCGTTGTAGAAGAACCTGCAGTAGAACCAGTATATGGATCTATCTCAGTATATGGATACCCTCTTTCATGGAAATTCGTTCCAGGAACAATTGAGATTACCTATCCATCATTTGTCTTAGATGAAGAAGTTGAGCAGTTTATCGCATTTACAAGTGTTAATAACGCTCAATACTTTGATGGTGTTTTCTATGATATCAAGGAAAGTGGAAAAGCTGTAATTACTCTTCCTGAAGCTGCTAGTTATGAAGATGTTGAGTTTGTTGGAACACGTGTAATTTCTGATCTCTTTGATTTTATCAACTTACTCTTTGCGCCTAAGGCTGCTGAAGTTGAAGAAGTTGCTAATACTCCAGAACCAGATAAGTATTCAATTCCAGTAATTACATTACCTGAAGATGTTGCATCTCCTACATCTGCTAAGACAGAAGAAGTTGTAGCTGAACCAGTTGTTGAAGAAGTTGCTACTCCTGTTGAACCAGCTCCTGTTGCTGATGAAGTCGTTGTAGAAGAATTACCAGTTGCAACAGTAACAGTTGAACCTGTTGTAGTTCCTGCTATTAAGAGTGAAAAAGCACCATTCAGATTTACTCTTTCCTTAGCAGGTGGTGCAGGTGTTAACACTCCTGATTTCAAGACTCTTGGAAAAGAATTCAAACTTGGATTAGGAATGGGATTTGAAAATTTCATTTCATTTAATAAGACTGTAGGACTTTCATTACAGCTTAATGGTGGAGCAGACTTAAAGTTTGCAAGCTTCAAGAATCTCTTCTCAAGCTTTAATAATGTAGTATCTCTTTCTAGTTACAGTAAAGACTTATATGCTGAAGCACTTCTTGGACTTACATTTAACTCTGCTAAGTTAAGAACACACCTTAGTGGTGGTGCTAGATTTATCTTTGCTGGTGTAAATGAAGATAATATCCTTGGAAACTGGAAACTACTTAATAAACAGTTTGGTATCACAGTTGCTCCAATGGCTAGTTTTGGCATGCGCTATGACTTTACTAAGCATTTTGGTATGGGACTCGATGTTAACTACGCATACATCATGACAAAGTCAAGTAACAATGCTCACGATATTGATGGCAGAGTATACATGTCATTAGTATTCTAAGTTTATAGTTTAAGTATTAACTCGGAGGCCTTTGGGCCTCCCTGTTTTTTGTTGACGCATTTCAAATGAACAAGTATATTAGTTTGATATATGGTTGAGGATATAGTAAAACAGGTAGAAGATTTCGTTGAAGAGCGAGACTGGAAGCAATATCATAATCCCAAGGACTTAGCAATCTCAATTTCATTGGAAGCAAGTGAGCTTTTAGAATTATTTCAATGGAAAAGCAGTGAGGAAAGTGTAAAAAAGTATCCTCAAGAGATGAAAGAAGAACTTGCTGATATACTTATCTATTGTATTCAGTTTGCTTCAATAATGGGTTATGATATAAAAGATATCATTACTTCAAAGCTTAAGAGTAATGCTGCAAAATATCCTGCTAAGCTAGTAAAAGGAAAAAAGGAGAAGTATACTGAGTATACTCAAGAGGTTTTAATCGATGAGAAATGATGAAGTTAATCGGTGTGTAGACTACATCCGGTTTACATGTGAACTGGAAGGTTTTTCGCTAACTGAAGGTGATGAGGCGATAATACGTGACATCTTAGAAGGTGAAAGCACAGCCGAGAATGCTATTAGAGCATATATAGATAACAATAATTTAGATACAAATTATGAAGCAGTAGAAGACGAACAAGCTTTTTATGATGGTACTAAATGTCTTGTTAATTATTTCAATATCAAAGATAGAGAGCTTTTAAGAGCAACTGAAAGGTTTTTTGTAAATGTAAGAACAGCAGAGTTGTTTGTTTCTCCATTGAAAATGCATCTTTCTTTTTCTTATCTCCAAGCTATACACAGTAATTTGTTTGGTGATATTTATCCTTCAGCAGGTGAAATAAGAAATACTCAAGCTTCAAAAAGTAAAGAGTTTTGTCATCCTGCGCAGATTCAGAAAATGGCTGAGGAAATATTCCAAAAGTTATCAAATGATAACTATTTAAGAAATCAAACAGATAGAGATGATTTTATTAATGACTTAGCTTTCTATATGGGTGAAAGTGAAGCGTTACATCCATTTAGAGAAGGTAATGGTCGTGTAATTAGATTCTTCTTCTATGAATTAATTAAGCAATCAGGGCACGATGTTGATTGGTCTGAAGCCGATCCTGATAGAATGCTAGAGGGTGCAATTGCGGCAATCGATGGTGATTACCAACCCCTTGTTGATGTATTTGAGGAAATATTAATAGAGTAGTAATCCAAGCTTTTAGTAGTTAAATCTATTAAAAGCTTTTTCTTTATTTATATGTTAAAATGCTAGATATGAATTATCTAGTTTGTTGTTTAGCTTTATTATTTTCTATATTAAATCTTTACAGCGTAAAAATTGGAAATAAAAAACTTAAGATGGCTACAAAGCCATTTTTAGTTCCATTAATTTTTATTTCATTTGCACTTAATTCATCTGTAATCGGCAATAGATGGCTGTTGTTTCTAATTGCCTCATTATATTGTTGTGGCGATATATTATTAATGTTTGATAATAAATACGCATTTTATATTGGTGCAATATCCTTCGCTTGTGGTCATATTTGTTTTGCTACTTACTTTATTCTTTTTAACTTTGATATTGTTTTTGCATTTCTTGGTTTAGTTTTATACCTAACTCATCTATATTTTCATGTTAAGAAATTAAAAAGTGTTAAAAAGGATATTAAATTAGAATTAATATATTCCTCTTTGATTGGAATACTTTTTGTTTCAATATTTGGTTCATTGAAATTAGATTTAGTATCGTTTGATTTATTTGCAGTTGTAGGAATAATTCTTTTTGTTTATTCAGATTCTAGAATTGCTTATTCAAGAGTAAAAATAATTGAAAAAAATGATTTTGAAATAATGCTAACATATATTCTAGCAATAATATTAATTCTAATCTCAGTTGTTTATATGAGAGGAAGCTTATTAATTTAAGAGGCTACCTAATTTGGTAGCCTCAATACAATCACATATCGACTTCGCCATAACCTGCGATAACATCACGATAGAAATAAGCACTATCTTTTGGATAACGTTTTAGAGTTTTATAATCTGCATAAACAATTCCAAAACGTTTTGAGTATCCTTCAGTCCATTCATAATTGTCAATAAAAGACCAAACAAAATAACCTCTTAAATCAACTCCTTCCTTAATCGCCTGACTGCAAGCTTTAAGATGGTTATATATGTAGTTTATTCTTTCTTTGTCGTGAACTCTGTTATCAAGAGTCAGCTTATCATCCTCTGCAGATCCATTTTCAGTGATATATAGAGGTGTATGGTTAGTATATTTATCCAACCATTTAAGCTGTCGTAGCAGACCTTCACAATCACAAGGCCAACCAATATCTGTTCTTCTTTCCCAAAATGGCTGTTGCTCAAAACCAAGTGGTTTAGATTTTGATGCACTAACAGGGTACTCATTGTAGTAGTTAACACCAAAGAAATCGACCTTAGTACTAATTAATTCCATATCACCATCTTGGATAGGGAAGGTAATACCATATGTTTTAGTTAAAATTTCTGGGTAACCTTTGCCGGTGTATGGCCCTAAGAATGCTTCAGTTTCAAGTGCTCTTGATAGCTTAGCTGCATCAATATCACATTGTTTTCTAGTTGCAGGACGAGGAGTTTGTGGATTAACAGTGATACCAATTGGAGCTTTATAGCCTTTTTCACGATAGTATTTCATTGCAAGTCCATGAGCTAAGTTAACATGGTGAACTGCTTTTGTTGCAAGATTCATATCTTGATATCCAGGTGCATGAGCTCCATATAGATAGCTTAACCATGTAATACAAAATGGTTCATTTATTGTAATCCATGAATCAACAACATCTGAAAGATTATCAAAAAGAACTTTAGCATATTCAAGGTAATCATATGCAATTTGACGATTTGTCCAACCACCTTCATCTTGCAGGCTTTGTGGAAGATCCCAGTGATATATGGTTGCATATGCTTTCATACCATGTTTATGTAGCTCTTTGCAAAGATTACGATAGTATTCAATGCCCTTTGGGTTAACTTCTCCTCTTCCATTTGGAATAATTCTAGGCCAAGCAATCGAGAATCTATATGCTTGAATGCCAAGACTATCCATAAGCTCGATATCTTCTTTATATCTATGGTATTGGTCTACGGATACCTTACCATCATCACCACAAAATACCTTACCTGGAATTGCTGCAAAAGTATCCCATATGCATGGCTTTCTGCCATCTTCAAAACTTGCTCCTTCTACCTGATAGGAAGCAGTAGCACAGCCAAAAAGAAAATCCTTTGAAAAATCTAAGCTCATATTAAACCTTCCTTCATAAATAGCTTATAGGTGATTTTTATATTTGTAAAGTTAATTGTACACAGGTTGAACAAACTTTCTTTTTTCCTTGACAACTAGAGAATTTGGCCTAATACTGAGTTTGTACAGTGGACGAACTTAATTGGAGGTCGTATGCCTATTAATAATAATATCTTTCAGAAGAATGCTAATACTGCACTCGTCACACAAGCTATTTGGCTATCGGGAGAAGTATCTCGTGTTGATATTTCAAGGAGCCTCCATCTTTATCGTTCTACTGTAACAAATATCATCTCCTTTTTGTTGGATTCCGGTGTTGTTCTAGAAGGGGAAACATCTTCTTCTCCTTCACAGGGCGGCCGGAAACCTATTTTATTAAAGCTCAATGATAATTTTGGATGTGTGTTTGGAATTGATATTCAGCCATCTCACTATAGATTATCTATTCTTTCTTTTTCAGGTAAAACACTTTG
>JAQYFM010000187.1 GCA_028723145.1 Spirochaetales bacterium
AGAAGCTCAAGGCTTATTATGGCGTACTTGAGAGACAGCTTCACCACTACTATGAGAAGGCTCTTAAGAGCGATATGATGACAGGTGATGCACTTGTTATTCAGCTCGAGAGAAGACTTGATAACGCAGTTTACCGCATTGGTTTTGGTAACTCTATCCGTCTTGCTCGCCAGCTTGTTTCACACGGACACATCTTGGTAAACGGCAAGAAGGTTGACATCCCATCTTATGAACTCAAGGTTGGCGATGTAGTTTCACTCAAGGAGAGCTCAAGAAAGAACGAGCACTTCAGAGACTGCTTCCTTGGTCACCCTAACTTCAATCTTCCATATTTTGAGAAGAACGAGGATGAGTTCTCTGGTAAGTTCACAAGACTTCCTGAAAGAAGCGAGATCCCTGTAGAAGTTAACGACCAGTACGTTGTTGAGTACTACAGTAAATAATAATTTTATTCTCTCTTGTTTATTGGACGAGACCTGGCCACATACTGGAAACAGAGAAGTATATCCACCATTCCCAATACTGGATTTACCCGTCTCACCGTTCTTTGACGGCTGCCCTCAAAAACAAAGAGCGAGCGATAATAAATTAAGAGATAATAGTAAGGACCGCCTGCAAAGGTGGTCTTTTTTACATTCTTTTTACACTAACAATTCTTTATTTTTCACATTCATATTCTATTCTTTGGGCCATGGAGGATAGAAAATGAAAAAGTTCATTGTATCTATTTTAATTATCACATTAGCACTTACTAGTGCATTTGCATCAGGAGCTAGTGAAACATCAAAAAGTGTTTCTACAGATGGATCTACTTCAATGGAGAAGGTAATCGGCTCACTTGGTGAAGCATTCATGGCAAATAATAAAGGTGTTTCATTTACATACAATCCAACAGGATCTGGATCTGGAATTCAGGCTGTTAGCGAAGGTAGATGTGATATCGGTTTATCATCAAGAGCTTTAAAGGATAGTGAAAAAGCTAAGGGCCTTAAGGAAACTGTACTTGCTCTTGACGGCATTGCAATCGTTGTTAATCCTAACAATAGTGTATCTGATCTATCTCTTGATGATTTATCAAAGATCTTTACTGGTGAAATTAAATCTTGGAAAGAGTTAGGTGGTGATGACAGTGAAATAGTTGTAATTGGTAGAGAAGCTGGTTCTGGTACTAGAGATGGTTTTGAGTCAATAACTAAGACTAGTGATAAATGTGTTTATCGTCAGGAACTTACAAGTACAGGTGATGTAATTGCAACTGTTAGTTCAAATGAAAATGCCATTGGTTATGCATCACTTTCAGCAGTTAAATCAACAGTAAAGGCTCTCAAGATTGATGGTGTTATCCCAAGTGAAGAGACAATTAAGGATAACACATATAAGGTACAGCGCCCATTTGTCATGGTTACAGTTGAAGGTAAACAATTAAATGAGACTGCTGATAAGTTCTTCAATTGGGCTCTCTCAAGTGAAGCTGCTCCAATAATCTCTAAAGCAGGTGCAATCCCACTAGTATGAAAGAAAAAGCTATAAGTATCATCTTTACAATCATAGGACTTGTAGCAGTACTCTTTGTACTCTTAATAACAGTTTATCTCATCATTGCAGGTATTCCTGCAATTGGTGAGATAGGCTTTATAAACTTTATGTTTGGAAAGGTGTGGAGAAGTACTGGAGTAAATCCTGAGTTTGGAATTCTTCCTTTTATCTTAACAAGTATATGGGGAACTTGCGGAGCCTTATTCATAGGACTTCCTTTAGGATTCTTTTCGTCAGTATACCTTGCAAAGATGGCTCCAAAGAGAGTTAGAGACTTATTTGTAGTAGTAATTGGAGTTATTTCAGGTATTCCTTCTGTTGTTTATGGCTTAGTTGGTATGCTTATTTTAGTGCCACTAATTAGAAATGTTTTTTCCCTGCCAGATGGTGCATCGCTTTTTGCTGCAATAATTGTACTTGCTATAATGATATTACCGACAGTAATTAAAGTATCTTTAACAAGCCTTGAGGCAGTCCCAAAAGAGTATGAGGAAGCTTCTCTTGCACTAGGTGCAAATGAAACGGAAACTTACTTTAGAATTAGTGTTCCAGCTGCTAAGAGTGGAATATTAACTGGGATAGTACTTGGAATTGGTAGAGCTATTGGAGAAGCAATGGCAGTAATGATGGTTGCGGGAAATGTAGCTAACATGCCATCCTTATTTCAAAGCGTCAGATTCTTAACAACTGCAGTCGCTATAGAGATGTCTTATTCTTCAGGACTTCAAAGGCAAGCTTTATTTTCAATAGCTTTAGTACTATTTGTATTCATTATGTTAATTAACGCTATCTTGATGGCACTAAGAGAGGAGAAAGATAAATGAGTAGTAGAAAGCTATATACATATTTGATGAATGCTCTATCTTTTCTTAGCATTTTAGTTGTTGCTTTATTTTCTCTCTTTTTAGTTTGCTATGTTTTTTTTAAAGGTTTTAGCAACATTACATTTAAGCTTATATCAACTTCACCATCATACCTTGAGGAGCGAATTGGAATCTTACCTGATATAGTAAATACAATTTATCTTGTACTTACTACTTTAATTATTGTGCTTCCATTGGGTGTTGGTGCTGCGATATATCTAAATGAATATGCAACTAATAAAAAAATAACTAAGCTAATTGGATTTGCTTCTGAAACTCTATCTGGTATTCCCTCAATTATTTATGGCTTAGCTGGTATGCTAATCTTTTGTCAATTTCTAAAGCTAAGAACATCTTTAATTTCAGGTAGTTTAACTCTTGTAATGATGACACTTCCAACTGTAATTAGAACTACAGAGGAGAGCTTAAAAACTGTCCCAAATAGCTATAGAGAAGGAGCTTTTGCTCTTGGTGCTGGTAAGTGGCGAACTATTAGGACTGTAGTACTACCTGCTTCAATACAAGGTATTTTAACAGGCTGTATTCTATCGGTTGGAAGAATTCTAGGAGAGAGTGCTGCATTACTATTTACTATGGGCTTTGCCCACACCTTAAATGGATACTTAACTGCACTTTCTTCCTCTGGTTCAACTCTTACAGTTGCTCTCTATGTTTATGCTAAAGAGCAGGGTGAGTTTGGCGTTGCCTTTGCTATTGCAGCAATTTTGATGGTTTTAACAATTGTTTTGAATTTAATAACGTTTTTCTTGGAACGTTATTTTGCTAGGAGATATAGATGAATATATTAGAGAGTAAAAAACTTGACCTATTTTATTCAAACCACCATGCACTTAAGGATATTAATTTATCGATGGGTGAAAATAGTGTTACCGCATTAATTGGTCCATCAGGATGTGGAAAGAGTACATTCTTAAAGACATTAAATAGGATGAATGATCTTGTCCAAGGAGTAAAAATTACAGGTGAGGTTCTATATGAGGGTAAAGATATTTACCAAGAGTCTCAGGATGTAAATGAGTTAAGAAAGAATGTTGGAATGGTTTTCCAAAAACCTAATCCTTTTATGATGAGTATATATGACAATATTGCATATGGACCTCGCACTCATGGATTAAAGAAAAAAGCTGAACTAGATGAAATTGTTGAGTCCTCTTTAAAGGGTGCAGCTTTATGGGATGAAGTTAAAGATCGATTAAAGAAAAGTGCACTAGGCCTTTCTGGAGGTCAACAACAAAGACTTTGCATCGCTAGAGCTTTAGCTGTTAGACCAAAGGTTTTGCTTATGGATGAACCTACCTCAGCCTTAGACCCTATTTCAACTTCAAAAATTGAAGAGCTTATTATTAAACTAAAGGAAGAATATACAATTGTAATTGTTACACATAATATGCAGCAAGCTATGCGTATTAGTGATGTTACTGCATTTTTCCTCTTAGGTGAATTAATAGAAGTTGGAAATACAGAGGAATTATTCTCATCTCCGAAAGAGAAAAAGACAGAAGATTATATTACAGGAAGATTTGGTTAATATGAGAACAAATTATTTAAAACAGTTATCACAGCTTGAAAAAGAGTTAATTACTATGGGCTCTCTTTGTGAAGCAATTATTACAAAGTGTGTTTCTCTAATTGGTAAGAGTGATTTAGATTTAAAAGATATTAAGTCGCTTGAAGGTGAAATTAACCAAAAAGAAAGGGAGCTTGAAAATCTTTGTATTAGGATTTTGTTATTACAGCAACCTGTAGCAGGAGACTTGAAATATATCTCTGCAGCTTTAAAGATGGTTACTGATTTAGAGCGAATTGGAGATAATGCGGCAGATGTTGCTGAAACATCTATTTACATTAAGAAATCAGATAATGAAGCAGCTATTTTAATTGAAAAGATGTGTGAAGCAGTTGTCTTTATGGTTCATTCAGCTCTTGATGCTTTTGTTCGTCGTGATAAGGTGCTTGCTAAAGAAATGATTGAATATGATAATGTAGTTGATGATCTTTTTTTGAAAGTAAAGAAAGCTGTTATTTCCTCTATTAATAGAGATGATGCAGATGGAGAGAGCATTACAGATCTTTTGATGTGTGCAAAATACTTTGAAAGAATTGGGGACCATGCTGTTAATGTTGCTAAGTGGGCAATATACGCAGGTTGAAGGAGGAGTTTTATGATTATTGTCGTTGAAGATGATGATAGTATTCGTTCCTTGGAGCTATATACTTTAAAGAGTGTTGGCTTTGAAGCCGTTGGATGTTCAAATGCTGAGTCCCTATTTAAAGAGCTTGAGAAGAAAAGGCCGCAACTAATTATTCTTGATATCATGCTTCCTGATATGGATGGCGTTTCTATACTCAGAGAGATTAGAAAAATTATGGATGTACCAGTAATAATGGCAACTGCCAAAGGTAGCGAGTTTGATAAGGTTGAAAGTTTAGATTTAGGTGCTGATGATTACCTTGTTAAGCCTTTTGGCATGATGGAAATGGTTTCTAGAATTAAAGCAGTATTAAGAAGAAGTGGTAGTGGTGAAAATAGTATTGTATCATCAAGTGGAATTGAAATTGATACCTCAGCTCATGAAGTTAGAGTAGATGGAAACTTGGTTGTTCTTACATTAAAGGAGTATGAATTACTACTTTTTTTAATGCGCAGGGCTGAAATTGTTTTTTCTCGTGATGACCTTTTAGTGAAGATTTGGGGACTTTCTTCCTTAAGTGAAACTAGAACTGTTGATGCACATGTTAAGACTTTAAGACAAAAGCTTGGTCAATATGGTGCGTTGATTGAGACTGTTAGAGGAGTAGGTTACAAGTTCCATGAACAAAACGATATTTAGAGCAATATTAGTAGCTGCTGTTTTTATAACAATCATTTCGTTGCTTTCTGCTTTAGTAGCAGTTAATTCAAGCTTTGAAAAGACAGAAGAAAGCAGGCTTAGAGCAGATACAGAGATGCTAAAGAATGCCGTAGAAGTCGGAGGTCTACCATATTTAGAGAACTTAAATATTCCTGATTTTAGAATTACTTGGATAAGTAATGATGGACAGGTTTTATTTGATGACTCTGTAGATGCGACACACTTAGAAAACCATAGCGATAGAGATGAAATTAAGATGGCTTCTTTATATGGTTATGGATCAAGTGTAAGGTACTCATCAACGCTCTCTACTACTACAATTTATGCTGCAAATAGACTCTCTGATGGTTCTATTATTAGAGTTTCTATGACTAGAGCATCAATACTATTTGAGCTTTTATCTCTTATTCCTTCAATGGTTATTATCATAATCTTTTCTGCAATTATTGCAGTTTTTGTTTCAAAGAAGTTATCGAGTAAGATTATCAAGCCTCTTAATTCGTTAAATTTGGATTCACCACTAGAAAATGATACCTATGATGAAATATCACCACTACTGGTAAAAATAGATGCTCAGCAAAAAGAAATAAAAGCTAAGATGGATGAACTTGAAGCAAAAAAAAGAGAGTTTGAAGGCATTACTGATAATATGAGTGAAGCTCTTATTTTAGTAAACAGTGATGATGTAATTGTTTCAATGAATAACTCAGCAATGCATCTTTTTAATACTGATGAGTCTTCAAATGGTAAAGATATAATTACACTTGAGCGTGAGATTACTTTCCTTGATGCATTAAGAAGAGCCCATGATGGAGTGAATGTTGAAAGTATTTTTTCTAAGAATGGTTTTGAATACTCCCTTGTTATTTCTCCAATAAAAGATGGAGAAAAGAACCTTGGACTTTGTTTGCTCTTTTTAGATATTACTGAAAAGGCCCGTTCGGAAGAACTTCGAAGAGAGTTTAGTGCTAATGTTTCTCATGAGTTAAAAACTCCATTGCAGACAATATTAGCTTCTTCTGAGCTTTTATGTGCAGGTGTTGTAAAGAGTGAAGATCAAAATGATTTTATTTCAAAGATCCATAGTGAGGCTTCTAGGTTAGTTTCCTTAATTGATGACTGTATTAGAATTTCAGAGCTTGATGAAGATGTGGCAATGAACTTTGATAACATCAATCTTCCTGCTTTCTTTAATGATGTTGTTGATGCATTAAAATCTGCAGCTGATAAGAAGGATATTAAGATATCATATTATTCAGATGATATTTCTATTCGCTGTGTACCTCATTTATTTTATGAAATTGTTTATAACCTTGTTGATAACGCAATTAGATATAATAAAGTGGGTGGTACAATTGAGATAAGCTTTAAAAGAGAAAAAAATTCTCTAGAGCTGAGAGTACAGGATAGTGGAATAGGAATTCCCAAGGATAGCTTAGAGCGTATATTTGAGCGCTTTTACCGCGTAGATAAAAGCCACTCTAGAGCAAGTGGTGGAACAGGTCTTGGCTTATCAATTGTAAAACATGCAGTTTTGTATCATGGTGGAAAGTTATTTATTGAAAGTGAGCTTGGAAAAGGCACTAATATTGGAGCTGACTTTCCTCTATCTATGGCGACTAAATAGCGCCATAGACAGAGCCACCAATAAACTCTCTCAATACAGAGTCTGAAGGTATCTTTTCTGATTGTATTGGATAGCAGAGCTCTAGGAATTTTAATATTCTTCTAGCTGTTGTGTATGCATAGCCACAGTCTGGTTTAATGCTCCTAAGTAGTGGAATTGCATAAGGCACTAAGGCTGCAATTTCATATGATAGGTTGGAGTTAATCATGCTATTTGCATTATTTTGATATGGAAATATGTGATTTTTCTCACCTCTTTCAACACTTGGCCACATAGAAAGTGTATCCTCAGGAGCAATACCTCTAGTTCTGCTATCACGAACTAGTCTTCTAATAATTCTATTATCTGTTGTACTTATTCTGTTTTGTTCATCGATACAAACACTAGTTAAACAACTAATGTATATTTTATATACAACGTTTGGGTCAATGTTTGGACATAGTTTTGGATTAAGTGCATGAATACCTTCAATAATTAATATTGAATTTTCTTTTAATAGAGTAGTAGCTTCACTTTCTCCTCTCATACCACTTTTAAAATCATAGTAAGGAAGATGAACCTCATTTCCTTTTAATAGCTCTTCTAAGTTATTCCTAAACAGTTCTAGGTTAAGGGCTTCCATTACTTCAAAGTCATAATTACCATCTTCATCCTTTGGAACTTGCTCCTTTGGTAGATAGTAATCATCAAGGGATATTTTTATTGGTTCATAGCCAATTATCTCAAGCTCTCTAAATAGTTTAAGTGATGATGTTGTTTTACCAGAGGAAGAAGGGCCTGCAATAAATACAGCTTTAATAGTACCAAGTGTTTTTATTTTCTCACTAATTAAAGCTATTTGACGATTCATCATTGCTTCAGAAAGGGTAATTACTCTTTCTGTATCGCCATTTTTTATTATCTCATTTAGCTCTCCTAATGAGCTTGTATGTAGGATTTTTAAATTTTCTCTACTTTTATTAAATATTTTGTATAAAAGAGGGTTATCTACAAAATCCTTAATATTATTTATATCTCTTGTTTGAGGGTATCTTAAGAGTAAACCATTTTGATATAAACGTAGTTCCCAAATCGATAGTATAGATGTATGAGTCACAACTGGTTCGTAAGCAATGAAAGAAAAACCATCAATTGTGTTGATTTTTATCACACTATCATTACGAGTTTTTAATAGTGATAGCGAGTGTTCATATTGTGGTTTTGAAAAAAGCTTTAAAGCATTTAAATAGGAAACATATTTAGTTTCTATTGTAAGGTTTTTTGCCACAGCTTCTTCCATTTTATTCTTTAAGGCCTTTACCTCTTCCTCTGTTACTTCATGGTCTGTGAATTGAAAGTAAAAACCATCACCAAGACTATGACCTATTTCAAGGTGCCTATTGGGATATAAAAAAGCAGCTGCATAGGATAGTAATAAACAAATTGAGTGACGATATATTCTTTTTCCAAGAGGAGAGAAGAGCTTTACCTCTTCTATTTCTGCTTTATGAAGAATTTTGTAGTCAAGACTCTTTAATTCTCCATCTACTAATATTCCAACTACTGGGTTATTTTTATATAAACTTTCATCCATAACAATTATTATATCTCACAACTTGTGTTTTTTGAGAAAAAATGGCTAATTGACTATATAGTTCTTCTAAATTATTCTTTTTTTTATGGAAAAGAAGATCATCATAGCGGACCTTACTGAACAAAAGATTATTTTTTCTTCAATTGAATGCGATAAAGAAGGCCTTGAACTT
Source organism: Spirochaetales bacterium (assembly GCA_028723145.1). Taxonomy (GTDB): domain Bacteria; phylum Spirochaetota; class Spirochaetia; order Sphaerochaetales; family Sphaerochaetaceae; genus Bullifex. The sequence goes on from JAQYFM010000187.1 coordinate 8,645, forward strand.
GCACTATTTTTGCAAGATGGTGATGATATTGTTTTCGCTCCAGTTGAAAACAGATTTATTAATAGTGGTTATTTAATTGTTTTTAATTCTCTTTATGATAATAAAATAACTTATCAAAGAGGTAATTCAGATTTATTATCCTTCTTTTATAGCGAAAATATTTCTGCACTTTTAGTAAAGGGTAATGCTAGAAAACTTTCCTATATTTCAATTCGTGATGATGAATTAGCAATTAATAGCTGTGAAAAGCTTAGAGCAAATGGTATTAACCATACATTTGAAATTATTTCTAAAGGTGATGATGGAGTCTTAGCAATTGGTGAAGCTGGTGAAAAATGTGTTTACTCAGCTGCAGTTTTCTCAAGTGATAATAAAGAGTACTTTTCACTCTCTCTTGGTGCTGTTTTTGGGATGAAAAACCTAAAGGCTATTTCTGTTTTAAAAAAGGGTAGTGAAATAAAAGAAGATGGAAAAGTAAAAAAGAAGATTAGTAAATCTAGTATTGCTAAAAAGCTTAGAAGAGAGGGCTCTGCCGCTTTAGTTGATATGGCTTTTAACTATGGCTGGATTAATAGTAATTATTTTGATAGCGATAAGGACCCTAGAGCGCTTCATTTAGATGGATTTTGCCAAAGTAAAATAGTTGCTGCTTCTTCTGATGCATGTAAAAATTGTTTGATTTCTTGTAGACGTAATGATATGAAGGGCTTCCCTTGTCCTGGGTATAAGGAGTGTATTGCTCTTGGCTCAGCACTTGGTTTTTACTCATTTGATAAAATCTTTAGATTTACTCAAACTTGCTTTTTATATGGGCTCTCTCCATATGAGGTTGGTTTATTACTTTCAAGTCTTAAAAAATGTAGTGGTTTACCCTTTAATTATCCGCAACTCCTTGGTGCAGATGAAGCAGAGGTTGTCAGAATTATTTCCTTAATTGGGCAAAAAAAAGGAATTGGAGAGGTAGTCTCAAAAGGCTTTGAAAAAGAAATTACAATGCAAGGAAGACCATTGCTTTATGATTTAAGAGGATGTGGTATCCAAGCTATTTTCTCTCTTTATGGTGAAGGTGAGGTATCATACCCTGATTTAATTTTAGGTCTTACAAAAAAGTATGACTCATTTAATGTTGGATA
>JAQYFM010000188.1 GCA_028723145.1 Spirochaetales bacterium
ACAATGATGGTACCAGGAGAAACAACAATGGTTCCAAGATATTTGTATTTTAAACAAATTCATCTCCTTGATTCCATTTGGGTAATTATTCTTCCTGAAGTAAGTGAAGTATTCTACTTAATGTTATTAACAGAATTCTTCTCTTCTGTACCAGAGGACTTTATTGAAGCAGCAAGAATTGACGGAGCTTCAAATTTAAGAATAATGATGCAAATCTTTATTCCACTTTCAGGAGCTTCAATTGCAACAGCTGTACTATTCAGCTTTATCAATATTTGGAATAACTTTATTGATCCATACTTGTTTATTAACTCAATTTCAAAGCAGTTAATTACACCAGCTTTAAAGTTCTTCCAAGAAAGAGGTGGTGCAAATATTCCTATGCAGCTAGCTGGTGCATCAATGGCAATTGTACCTGTAATCATCCTCTTTATCGTAACACAGAAATATTTCGTTGCCGGTGTTTCTTCATCAGGCATCAAAGGATAATAAAATGAGTGAATTTATGTCTTATGATCCATGGGCAAGTGTAACAACTCGTAATGGATTTAGTGGAGATGAAATTATTTCTATGCTCCAAAAATCAATTAGAAGAGGCTTAGAGCACAATGCTCTTGCAGCTGCTTATGAAATGTATATTACATCTCCACAGTTTGAAGATAAGCTTTGGAGAAGATTAATGGCTATTAGTGTTGAGGATATTGGTTTTGGCTGTGTTGAAGCTCCTAATCTTATCTACACATTAAACTGCATTAGAAAAGAATATCTTTACAACGATGGTGATAGACCAATGTTCTTTGTACATGCAATCCGTTTCCTTTGCCGACAGAAAAAGGAAAGAAGTAGCGATAATGTAAAGAACATGTTGATTAAAGATTTCAAGCATGGTCGTGGTGTTGAGGTTCCTGATTATGCCTATGACCTTCACACTAAAAAAGGTCGTGAAATGGGACGTGATGAACTACACTTCTTAACTGAAGCTAGCCGTGTTATTCCACAGCTTGAAGGTGAAGATATTAAAAAGATTTATAATGACTATCTCGAGTACTGCAAAAATGAAGCTAATGATACTGATGAAAGTGATGTAGCTCCATTTGAATACAACTCTTGGCAGTTCTAAGACTATGGTGTGATAGATGAAAGTTGTATTAATATCTATAGATGCTCTTATCTATGATGACTTAAAGTATTTTTCTAAATTGAAAAACTTTGGCTCTCTACTATCGCACTCAGCCGTAATTAACAAAATTTGTCCAGTATTTCCAACCCATACTTATGTATGTCATACATCTATTATGACAGGATGCTATCCCAATAAAACCGGCATCATCAGCAACACAAAAGAAAATGGTGATTGGAATTGGTATAAAAGAGCTGTTAAAGTTCCTTTTTTAACAGACTATCTTAAAAAGAGTGGTTTCAAAACTGCATCTGTCTGCTTTCCTGTAACGGGAAATGCAGACATTGATTACTTAGTCCCTGAAATATGGGAGAAAGCTCCTAATATTGACCCATCAAATCTTTTCAAGTCTTCATCTAGTAAATTAGGTTATTCTTACTTTGAACGTTTTAAAGAGCTATTAGACTGGATGAGAACACCGGGAATGGATAACTTCGCATCCAAATGTTTTTCTTCAATAATGAAAGAAAACGACATCGATTTTGGCATGGTACACCTTTCATACTTAGACCATCAAAGGCATAAAAATGGTGCAGAGAGTGAAAAGAACCTACATGCAATTAATTTTATTGATGAAAAACTAGGAGAAATTTTATCTTCATTATCTAAGGATACAACAGTTATTATCCTAGGTGATCATGGACATAGAAACTTTAATTATTACTTTTCACTTGAAAAGGCTTTAAAGGATGAAAAGCTTGATAGCCAATTTAAAGTATATGATTACTCCTACATGGCTTTTATTAAAACAGATATTAATGCAAATAAAGCTAAGGATATCTTCTTAAAGTTAAAGGAAAAATATCCAATTGAAAGTGTATTAACTGAAGCTGAAGCAAATGAGAAATATAACCTCGCTGGAGACTTCTCACTTGCCCTAACAAGCTCAGATAACTACACCTTTACCCATGGTGATATTCTTTATAAAGAAGCTATAGATAACCACTCATCACATGGATTTTTACCAGAAAAAGCTCCATTTAGCCCGCTAATAATTTCAAATTATGAGACCGAGCTAAAGGAGTGTAATAGCGTTGATATCGCACCAACAATTCTAAGCTTATTCAATATTTTTCCCACCAATATGGATGGAAGTGTATTATCTATCACTCCAAGCCATATTCGCTAATTTTACTAATAAGTGTTCTTCTAGAAATACCAAGCTCTTCAGCTGCATGGGTTCTATTTCCTTCCCATCTTTGAAGGGCTCTTGAAATTGCTTGTCTTTCAATTTCCTTTAAACTTACAGCTTCTTGTAAAACTTCCTTTTGCTTTGCTTGAACATCAGGACGACTAACTGAAGAACGCAAATCTAAATCAGAAAGTGTAATAACGCTTTGCTCTGCAAAGATCATAGCACGCTCTAGCACATTTTCAAGCTCTCTAACATTACCATAGAAGTTATGTTTCTTTAGAGCTTCTAATGCTTCAGGTGAAAAACCTTCAATCTTTGACCCCATAGAACGGTTGTAGCGAGCAATAATTGAAGCAGCAAGAAGAGGGATATCATCACTTCTATCTCTTAGTGGAGGTATAACAATTCTAACAACATTTAAACGATAGAATAAATCCTCTCTAAAGGTTCCTTTTTGAACCATTTCTTCAAGATTTTTATTTGTAGCAGCAACAATTCTTGCATTAATAGGCATAGGAGTAGTACCACCTAAACGAGTAATCTTTCTATCTTGAAGGACTCTTAATATCTTTACCTGTAAAGATAGTGGCATATCACCAATTTCATCCAAAAAGAGTGTTCCACCACTTGCTAGTTCAAAAAGTCCAGTCTTTCTTGATACAGCTCCAGTAAAAGCTCCCTTTTCATAACCAAATAATTCACTTTCAAGAAGGTTTTCTGGTACACCACCAATGTTAATAGCAACAAATGGACCATCAGGATGAGTCGAATTTGCATGTATTTCCCTTGCAATAACCTCTTTACCTGTTCCTGATTCTCCTGTGACTAAAACAGTTGCGTTTGAAGGAGCAATCTTTTTAATTACTTCTCTAATTTTAATTACAGCTGCTGACTCACCAATAAAAGAAGTAGTACTTTCAGCACTTCCAGATTTATTCCCTTCAACTACAGCTCTTAAATTTGATGCTTCAACTAGGTTTTTAAGTTTTATAGTCATCTCTTCGGGATCAAAAGGCTTAACAACATAGTCTTGTGCACCTTCCTTTAAAGCCTTTACAGCATCTTCAATTTCTCCATGCGCACTAGCCATAATAATAGGCATTCTAAAGCCTTCACTTCGCATCCATTTAATGAGCTCAAGGCCATCCATACCAGGCATCTTTAAATCGACTAAAACTGCATCATATGGATTTTCTCTTAGCATGCGCTGTGCTGAAAATCCATTTTCAGCAGCATCGCTTTCTATATTATCAATTTTAAAAAACTTTACTAAAGATGAACTAATGCTCTGTTCATCATCAACAATTAGAATTTTCACTATTTTTTCTTTCCTTTTTTATTGATAATAGGACCGTTAAGTACTAGTTCTTGAACTAGTGAAAACTTTGAGATTGTAACCTCTGCGACACTACCTCCACCGGGGCGTGGATATAACTTAATATCTCCACCTCGAGCTCTTAAGAATTGTCTAGAAATTGAAAGACCAATTCCCGATCCATGGATTTTAGTAGTGTAAAATGGGTCAAACAGTTTTTCAGTATCCCCCTTCTTTATACCATCACCTCTATCACGAATAAAGATGTGGTAAACATTCTTTCTATCGAGGGTTATTTCAACCTCTACCTGAGGGTCTCTACCCTCACAGGACTCAACGGCATTTTTAAGTAGATTTTCAAGAACAGATCTAAGTCTATCCTTATCAAATAGGATAGTTGCACTTTGTTCACTTGATGATATTATTTTAATCTCATATGAAAAAAGTGGCACGAGAGAGCGAATTAACTCAGCTGCATCAATTTCCTCTGGTTGTCCTTCTGGGTTTTTCAAGAAATCAGAAACCCTATTGGTTAACTGAATTAATCTCTGTACTTCTTTACTTATTAACTCTACCTCTTCTAAGCTATCGCTATCCCTTAGTTGTCTTTTTAATAAAGCAATTTGTATAGTAATCGCAGAAAGAGGGTTTTTAATTTCATGAGTAAGTGTTCTAGCAGCCTGCCCAAGGTTAACAAGGTTTTCTTGTTTAACCATTTGTGATTTATAACTTCTATTTTCAAGATATGTTCTGATTACAAAGACATATAAAAGTACAATTCCTGAAAGTGCAATAAATGTGCCAAAAAGCAAAATATTTACACTTGTTAAATAAGGTGTAGCATCGAAGGAAATGTACATAATTGTAGTGTAATCAATTAGAGAAGAAGGGAAATACCTACTTATATCACCTTCATAGTTAACATCTTGAATCATCAATGGGAGTCTAATTAACCTAGTATACTCCATTGTTTTACTTTTCAAATTAAGTCTAATAATATTGTTATCATCGTTTTTATTTGCCTCTGCACTAATACTTGCAATTGGTAACATATTATATACTTGACCATAAGATACAATAATTGAACCTCTTGAATCGTATAGAGCAATACCCTTTACTCTCTTTTCATTTAATAGAGAATATGGATTAAAGCTACCTCTCTGAAGTTCAAATACTGCATTATTAAAATTTTTTTCAATTTCATTAACTAGCTTTAATCTTTCTGTAATAAAGAGAGAAGAAGCTAAGACGATAACAATAACTAATAGGCCTAAAAATGCAACAGAGAGAGATGCTAATACAACTAGCTTCTCTCTCTTAGCTCTTGAAAAAAATGATATTAATCTATTTTTAGTCTTCTTTTTCATCATTCATAACTCAATGCTTCAATTGGATCGAGTTTAGATGCTTTAGCTGCAGGATACCAGCCAAAGAAAATACCCACGAACATACTAAAGCCGAGGGATAGTAAAATTGCACCATAACTAAAGTGTAACTCCCATCCAACAACATTTATTATAGCATAACTTATGAAAACGCCCAAGCCAATACCTATTACACCTCCAAGGATGGTTAGTGTAATTGCTTCAACTAAGAATTGTCCTCTAATTACTTTTGGAGAAGCTCCTAACGCCTTTCTGATTCCAATCTCTCTAGTTCTTTCAGCAACAGATACAAGCATAATATTCATTATTCCGATACCACCAACTAAAAGTGATATTGCAGCAATTGCAGCTAAGAATGAAGTAAATGTACCAGTTACTTGGTCAGCCATTTCAACAATTGTAGCAGCTGAGAATACGGAAAAATAATCTGATCCAACTAAGTTATTCAAATACTCTTCTATTTTATTACTAATATCGGTTGCATTTTGACCTTCAACAACCTTACATGTATATGAAGAGACCTTAGTCATATTCATAAAACGCTGCTCAAAAGTGTTGATTGGAATAAATATTGAAGAGTTAAAGCTTGCACCAAGGGTAGCATCCTTTTCATCAAGTACACCAACTATTTGATATCTCTTAGACTGTGTTCTGAATATTGATATATATGAACCAACAGCATTACCTGCAGGGAAAAGCTCTTTAGCAATATCACTACCAAGTATTACAACTTGACGGCGATTGATATTATCTAGAGCACTAAAATATTCACCATATAGTAACTCCGTATTCATGATATCAAAATAGTTTGATGTTACACCCTGTAGTGATACAGTTTTTATCTCTTGCCCAGATCTAATTCTTGCATTTGAAGAGTAAATTGGAAGCACTGTTTCGATTCCTGAAACATTACTCATCAAGGTATCTCCAAACTGAATGTCAAATACATTACCCTTTCTATTGTTTCCTTGAGGATAAATAGAAACTAAGTCTATACCTCCAACATTCATTGAACTTGTAATAGAAGCAGTTGCACTTTGACCTAAATTAAGGATTGCTACAACAGCACCTACACCAATAATAATACCAAGAAGAGAAAGCAGTGTCCTCATCTTGTTATGAACCATAGAGGTTAATGCAATTTTTATATTTTCAAATACCATCAATAGCCCTCCACGGTTATGCCGTCCTTGATATAAACTTGGCTATTACAGCGCATACCAAGCTTTCTATCGTGAGTTACGAATATTACAGTTCTTCCTTCTTCATTTAGCTCTTGGAAGAGTTCCATGATTTGGTCACCAGTTTTACTATCTAGAGCACCAGTTGGTTCATCTGCAAGTAAGATTGCAGGGTCATTAACAAGTGCTCTAGCAATAGCAACTCTTTGCTTTTGACCACCAGAAAGCTCAGAAGGAAGGTGCTTCATTCTTTCTTTTAATCCAACTCTCTCTAGTAGCATCTCAGCTTTTTCTCTTCTTTCATGAGCACCAACGCCTGCATATAATAGAGGAGTCATAACATTTTCGATTGCAGTTTGCTTACCTAAAAGATTAAATTGCTGAAATACAAAGCCAACCTTTTTATTTCTTAAAAAAGCAAGTTCATCCTCATTCATATTACTTGTACACTCACCATCAATTCTTAAAAATCCACTAGTAGGTGTATCAAGACAACCAATAATATTCATTAGTGTACTCTTTCCAGAGCCACTAGGTCCCATTATAGCGGTAAAGGAACCACGAGGGATGGAAAGCGTTACACCATCAAGTGCCTTTACACAGAAGTCACCAACTATGTAATAGCGCCTAACGTTATAAAGCTCTATCACATTATCCATTATCTACCACCTTGGTTTCCACCTGGCATACCCATCATCATCATGTTGGCACCAGACTTTGTATATGTGAGGATATCACCCTTTTTGATGTCTCCTGAAAGTAACTGACAGTATCCCTCTCCTAAGTATTTAACTCTTACATTAACTGTTTCTGTTGTTCCATCTGCATTCTTTTTCTCTACTGTTGTAACACCACCTCTACCTGTAGTAATTGCAGCTTGAGGAATTAAGAGCATTTGTACATCCCCTTCAACTTGAATTGTACCTTCAAAGCTATAGCCCGGCTTTAATGAAGCTGGAGGATTTTCAATTGTTAACTCAACAGATACAACACCAATTCCCTGGTTTGTATAAGTTGCAAGCATAGGAATATATGTAACTACAGCTTCAACGGTTTCTCCTGGAAGGGAATCAAAAGTTAAATATGCCTTTTGACCTAAGGAAACCTTAGCCATATCAATTTCATCAATTTGAACTGTAGCCTTTAATTTAGATACATCAACAATGGTCATTACCTTAGAGCCCGCTTCAAAGTAATCTCCCTCACTAACAGATACAGTTGCAACAGTTCCATCGAAGTTAGCTACAAGGTTTGTATATTCAAGATTGTTTTCAGCATTCTTTAATTGAAGTTTTAAAGTTTCTAATTGAGAAACTGAACCAGAAAGCTCTGCTTGTTTAATTTGGTTTTGAATATTTTTTACTTGATATGTCTGACTTGTGTTATCAATAGAAGCTAAAAGCTGACCTTTTGTTACGCTATCACCTTCTTTAACATATACACCAGTAACAGCACCAGTTGATCTAAACTTAGATTCTTGAGTATCGTAAGCCTCAACATAACCTGAAAGATCGATTACTGAGGTATAGACATTTTCCTCAACAGGAACCTCAACTGTTGTAACAGCTCCAATCATAGCCTTTGCTTTATCTTCAAAATCTTTCTTTACCTTGTTGTAATAAGTTAGGCCAACACAAATTAAGATTAATACAATTACCCATGTAATTAGCTTCTTAATTCTCTTCTTTCTCTTTTTAGCATTATATTCATCACGAATAGCTTTTTCTTGCTTTTCGGCTTCACTCATTATCACATTATTTTTGATATCTGCCATTTTATCCTCACTATAGATTTAACATCTTAATTTTATTAGAAAGTGTTAGTCCATCTAACACCAAAACAGTTTGCGTATATTCATCGAGCTTTACATTAAATTCAGCATCCCTTAACTCTTGTTCAGTAGCAAGCCCCGCATCGTAAAGAGCTTTAACATTCTCTAGATTAGCCTTTAAATACTCTGAGTTTGCATTTGTCTGAGTTACATTAAACTCATACTGCAAAACCTCAAGCTGAAGAGCGTTATAGGACTGTAAATAGCTAGTATATTCTTCAGAAGCACTATTAGAAGCACTAACTAAACTATTTTGTAGCTTTTGTAGCTCTATTTCATCACTTCTCTTTGTAGTTTTATTACTCCAGCTTCCAGATACTGTCACACTAGGAGTGTCAAAGGAATTCTTTTTGAAATCATAGGAGGAAGAAAGAGAGGCACCAACAGACCAATTACCCTGTGAGTAGGTAGCTCCTGCAGAGGCTGTTAAGGAATTCTTTTCTACAATAATATTTTTTGAATTAGCACTCTCGAGGCCTTCTAACGCCATCAAACCTAGAGAATTTGATTGTTTTCTTGAATTAGTACTCATTAATCCACCAGATACAGTCACCGATTGAGGATTTAATGCTGCATTCTTTGAACTAATATTTTCTTTAGCTATCTCTTCATCGATAGTAGCTACGATAACCTTCGTATTTCCTGTAGGAAGTAAGCTTAAAGTTAAATCTGGAGAAGGAAGAT
>JAQYFM010000189.1 GCA_028723145.1 Spirochaetales bacterium
GATATCTCAAGAACAGCAGTTGAAATTGCTAAAGCAGCAGCATTAAAGGCTGGTGTTTATAATGATATTGAATTTAGCATCAAAGATTTTACAAAGTTTACCCAAGAGGATGTTCCAGCTACAAAGGGTTATATTGTAACAGACCCACCATATGGAATTAGAATGAATGACTTTGATCTTTCTAAGCTCTATAGCGCTATTGGTAAAACTTGCCAAGATTTCTTCAAGGGCTGGAAGATTTCCATTTTATGTGGTGATAGCGAGCTCTTATCATCTATCGATATGAAGCCAGAAAGAACTAACTCTCTCTACAATGGTGGAATTCTTTGCCAATTAGCTCACTACTCTGTTTTCTCTGATGAAGAAAAACAAGAGCTTATTGACCGTGCTATTAAAAAGAGAGAGGAAAGATTAGCAACTCCACTCTCTGAAGGTGCTCAGATGGCTTACAATAGACTTAAGAAAAATCTTAATGAGCTCAAGCCACTAATGGAAGCACAAGGTGTAAGCTGTTATCGTATCTACGATGCTGATATGCCTGAGTATAGTGCAGCAATTGACATGTATGAAGGTAAATGGATTAATCTTCAAGAGTATGCACCACCTGCAACTATTGAGAAAGAAGCTGCTGAAAGAAGATTAAATGAACTTGTCCTTGCTACTGAAAGAGCAACAGGCATTGATATTGAAAATATCTATATCAAGCAGAGAAAAGAACAAAAAGGTAAAGAGCAATATAAAAAACTTGCTTCAAAAAACAAGTTCTACATTGCAAAAGAGAATGGAGTACAACTCCTTGTTAACTTTACCGACTATCTTGATACAGGTATCTTTTTAGACCATAGACCAATAAGAAAGTTTATTCAGGAAAATAGTAAAAACAAGAGATTCTTAAACCTTTTCTGTTACACAGGAACAGCATCACTAGATGCAGTTAAGGGTGGAGCTTTATCAACAACTAGTGTTGATGCATCTGCAACATACCTTGACTGGGCAATGGAAAACTTTAAGTTAAATGGATACTCAACAGATATTGGTAATTTCTTCTATAGAAGTGATGCTCTCGATTATCTGTGGGATACATTTGATAAATATAATTTAATCTTCTGTGATCCACCAACTTTCTCTAACAGCAAAAGCCGTGATACCTTTGATGTTCAAAGAGATCATTCAAGATTAATCGATGCTTGTATGATGCATCTTGAGAAGAATGGTATGTTAATTTTCTCTAATAACTTTAGACGCTTTAAGATGGATGAATACATCATGTCTAAGTACTCTGTAGAAGATATCACTGCATCAACAATTGGAGATGACTTTGTAAGAGATCCTAAGATTCATAAGTGTTATATTATTAAGCACAAAATTAAAGTCGATCTTGCAACTAAGAGAGTAATTAAAGTCAAAATGTGATAACTTGGGCAGCTTGAAAAGGCTGCCTTTTATTATGGGTCTTGACAAAAAGCGAACAAATGTTCTCTAATAATTATCAAGGAGAACAGATGTTCGCTTATGACTAATACTAAAACTATCATACTTGAAAAAGCATTAGAACTATTTTCAACTAAAGGATACGATGCTACTACTGTTCGTGAAATTGCACATGCAGTTGGAATTACACAAAGCTCACTATATAAACACTATAAATCAAAAGAAGATATATTTATTTCTATCTTCAATGAGATGAAAACTCGCTATGACGAAGAAAGTAGCAAAGACAACATACACATTACAAAAGATATTTCCTCTGATGGAAATCACTTTAGTTTAATGACTCGTGATACTATTGCCGATTCAGTTATTAACTTAATTAACTACTCTATTGATGATGAATTTGTATCAAGAACTAGAAAACTTATTACATTAGAACAATTTAGAAATAAAGAAATAGCACAACTATATACAGAGCGTTATGTTGAAAGAATGGTTAATTACCACAAAGAATTATTTTCCTTTTTTAAAGAAAAAGAACTCTTCTTTGCACCTGATATAGAAGCAGCTGCACTAGAGTACTCTGCACCTATATTCACCCTACTTGGAATAATCGATCGAC
>JAQYFM010000190.1 GCA_028723145.1 Spirochaetales bacterium
ACATTAAAGTCTCTCTTATTTATATGATATAAATCATCGGCTGGACTTAATACCTCGGATTCATCGATGTAATCAATTTCAATAGCCTGTAAAATCTGAGCTTCTACAAAGTGACCAATTCTACACTTTGCCATTACTGGAATTGATACTGCATCCTGAATTGATTTAATCATTTTAGGATCACTCATTCTTGATACCCCTCCAGCTGCTCTGATGTCTGCTGGAATCCTTTCAAGTGCCATTACAGCACAAGCACCAGCTGCTTCTGCAATTCTAGCCTGCTCAGGAGTAGTTACATCCATAATTACTCCACCCTTAAGCATTTGAGCTAGTCCCTTATTTAATTCATATTGTTTTTCTCTATCCATTTTTTAACCTCTGATAATCTCAATTTAGCATTAAACTGGTTATATAAAAATGTTCAGAAAACTTTTATATTATTAATACCAGATAAAGGATTATGTAATGCTTACATATCAGCTAAATAAAGATGAAGGACCGATATATCAACAGCTATATTCTCTTATAAAGGAAGATATTATCTCAGGAAAGCTTGAAAAAGGGTCAAAGCTTCCATCTAAAAGAGCATTTGCTAGAAATTGTGGGGTTAGTACCATAACTGTTCAAACTGCATATGACCAGTTAATGAGCGAGGGCTATATAAATTCAATAGAAAAGAAGGGATATTATGTTTTAGGTGTAAAAAAGCAAATAAAAAAAGCACTTGTAGAATTTGAATATGAAAGGCCCAAATTACTTGATGATTTATCTAATACAAATATAAATGTAAATAACTTTCCTTTCTCTGTATGGTCTCACATAATGAGACAGACTATGGCAGAGGAAAGAGATAAGCTTCTATCTCCTATTCCTGCAGCTGGAATGATAGAACTCAGAAGAGCTATTGCAAAACATCTTTATTCATTTAGGGCAATGGTTGTTTCCCCTGAACAAATAATAGTAGGTGCTGGAACTGAATATCTATATTCATTAATAATTCAACTTTTAGGACGTGATAATCACTTTGGACTCGAAGATCCAGGGTATCAAAAGCTATCATATATTTATAGTGCAAATGATAGTAAATTCTCATTTATTAAACTTGATGATTGTGGGTTAAGTCCCACAGAGTTAAGCAATACTAATGCAAATATTCTACATATAAGTCCTACCCATCACTTTCCTACAGGCTTAACAATGCCATTAAAGAGAAGATATGAAGTGCTATCTTGGGCAGCTGAAAGAGAAAATAGGTTCATTATTGAAGATGACTATGACAGTGAGTTTAAGGTATCAAAAAACCCTTATCCTACTCTATTTTCTTTGGATGGCTCTGAAAAAGTTATCTACTTAAATACCTTTTCAAGGTCATTAGCACCTTCAATTAGAATTAGTTATATGGTACTTCCAAAAAGCTTAGCACTAAAATTTAATGAAAAGCTTTCATTTTATTCATCAACCGTCCCAAGCTTTGAGCAATTAACACTAGCTAATTTTATCTTAGAAGGATACTTTGAAAAGCATATAAATAGAATGCGCCTTTACTATATGAGACAAAGAAAGGCTGTCATAAATGAAATACTAAATAGTAAGCTAAATAAGATAACTACCATCATTGAAAATGATTCAGGCCTACACTTTATCCTTAGGTTAAATACAGAAAAGAGTGATGAAGAAATAAAAGGAATTCTAAATAAAGAAAATATCAATATTTCTGCACTTTCTGAGTACTCAAGGCAAAAGAAGGTAAGCCATGATTTTATTATCAGCTACTCTAATTTAGATATTAACATCTTAAAAAAAGCTTTAGATGTACTATCGATAAATCTCATCAGTTGAAGCAACTAATGAGGAATAGAAATCATTTACCTTCCTCTTGTTATCACTAATTCTTTCTTTAAGATACTTAGCTAAAGCTTTATCTGTACAATATACAAAGCACCCCTTCATTGCACGAGAAAGTAGAGTTCGATAAGTATTTCGAATTATGAAATCAGCTTCCTTAAGAGCTTTATTATCACCTTTCTTGCATAAAGTTTTAAGTCCTTTTAACGATTGGTCTGTTGAAGCACGTTTTGAATAATCAGTAATTACTTTTCCATTTTCATATCTTAAATCATCACCAATTATTACACCCACATAGCTAAATTCAAGCCCTTGGCTTGTATGAATACACCCTATTTGGTCAACAGAGTTTTCATCAATAGCCCATGTATTTGTATTACTAAAGTTCCACTGATAGCTAAAATCCTTTTCTTCAATTACAATATCATCCTTGTTCTTATCCTTTTTTGATACCCATGGCCAACAGTAGCCAGCAAGCATTCTTGCCTTATTATCCTTTAAATTAAGTTTTTTAATTGTGTTCATCATTTCCTTAGGGTCATCGACAACTTCAATATCATAATCCTCAGGATCAAAGGTGTAGTATTCCTTTTTAAGGTCTAAAACATCATCTAAAAAGCTTAAATACCCATCACTACCATTACATCTAAATTGAGAAGAGAGCTTACCTTGATGCACCTCTGCTCCAAACCTCTCAGCCCAATAAAGTATATTAGAAACAGAACCAATATCATAAGATGTTATTTTTTGCATTTCATCGATGAAGAATACCGAAATTAGAGAAGCATTAATTATTTCTTTAATTTGGTTTTCTCCTTGGTTATGGTATATACCTGATTTCTCATTTAATCGATGAGCTTCATCAACAAATAGTGCATCAAAGGTATTTTGCTTAACAGCTAATAGTTGCCCCGATGAGAGAAATAGCTCTTTAATTGTAGCCTTCGTAAAACGATTATCACTTGATAATATAGACGTATAAGCATTTCTTGGAGCAGAATTCTTAGTAACATATGCAGCTACCTTATTATTCTGAAGAGCACTAGATAGCAAATTTATTGCTAACACACTTTTACCTGTTCCTGGACCACCTTCAATAATAAATACATGCTTTTCCCTTAAGGTATTACTTCTTTTTACTAAAGCCATAATGTTTTGAAAGAATACAATTTGATCATCAAGAAGAACAAATTCCTTTTTACCCTTTAAAATATTAGAAAGCACATCCTGTAATGATTTAGATGGTTTAATTCTTCCATTATCAATCCTATCCATTATTGCTTTCTTATCTGGCTTTACAACATATTTAGTAATAAAACTTCTAAGCTTAGATTCACCATCACGGAAGAAAAGAGGTGAATAATCAAGCTCAGGAAAGATAGATAAACTATTAATATCATCTCCTTCAAAATAGGTATAGTTATGTAGGTATGCACAAGGAAAAAGTGAAATATTTTCATTTTCTATAGCTTCATTATAGTTTTCAAGAGTTACTGCATATGACCATGCTTGGTAAGAAGGATGAGCAACTAATCTATTTGCTCCTCCAACAAATGTATTAACCAGCTTTTTATCTTCATCAATAGATACAGTAGACCATTGCTTTAATTCAACAATCACAACGTTGTCTTTGCCATTTTGGTCTTGACCTGCAATGATAAAATCAATTCTGCTTCCGCAGTTTGGAAGTCTATACTCTGCACATACTACTGCGTTATCATCAATTTTCTCTGTATTAATAACAGCAGCCATACACTTTAATGAGTTTTCCCAAGAAATGACTTCATTTTTATTTGCTTTGCCAATATTTTTCTCATATTCTCTTTTTACTGCATCAGCTATTTTATTTGCTTTACAGTCATTTATGAAGTCCTTCTTTTTTGCACTATAGATAATCATAACTACTCCCAATATTATGGTAGCACAAAAATATTAAAAATTAAGAAAAAGCTCATTTAAACGCTTTAAATAGCGATTTTGTTAATATTGTAACTATTTCAAAGCTAAATTGTTATCATAGTAATAAAACTTAATAAGGAGAAACCACTATGAGAAAGCTATTTTCATTTTTGTCAATTTCGCTTATTGCACTTTTATTTGTAACTTCATGTAGTAATCAAACAGCTACACCAGGCACAAGCCCAGAGACAAAAAAGCAAATGTCTCAAAGTGAATACGCATCAAACTCTAAAGCTATTACTGCCTTAAGTGTAGTAGAGGTATATGGTATGGACATTGAAAAACCAAAGTCAAAGGCTATTACTGGAGCTGAAGAATTTAGGTTTGATAAAGATGTAACAATAAATACTGAAGAGCTAAAAGGAAAATCAATTACAGTCCCAATATTAAAGCAGATGGTTGATAACCTACCTAATAACTTTGAAGTTACTATTAAGTCTGGTTCTTATTTCACTTATACTATCTCTGAAAATAATATCTTTACATATCATACGATAGACATAAAAATCAGTATTGATGGTAAAACTATCGAAATTGAAAAAGATTATGATGATAAGTGGATTGAAATTGATGGTACCTTCTTCGATTCAACTCCAATTGAAGAGATGCTTGAATTAGCAGATACTGCAGCTGATATTATTGAGAGTCTTTTGGATAAATTAAGAGGGGAACCAATAAAAGTTGATCAAAATAATAATATTAATTTAGAAATTAAGGATAATGGTAAATTAGAAGCAGAGATTACTGGAAATATTAAAGTAACTTCTACTACAGGTAGCTTTGGTATTATCTATAATTTAAATTGCATCGAATATAAAGACGATGGAAAAACAATAGAAAAAGTGTTTACTTTAGATGCTAGTCTAAATTTTAAATATGATCTTTCAAGCTTTAATAACTCAACAAAGCTTGAAGACTTAATTAAATCTCTTAGTGATTCAATAACAATTAAGGTTAATGACAAAGATATTTGGAAGGAAGCATTTCTACAAGAGCTCGATTAAGAGTGCATGTCTGCCCTATTTTGGGCAGACATATTTGTTTTATAGTATTGCACTTCCTCCAGTTACTATCCAACATGCTAAGGATGCAACTAATAGTGCTCCAGTAAAGACGTTTCCTGTTCTTCTATATATAATTGTACAAATTAATGAAAACACAATTACTTGTGGTGCAAATACAATTAGGAGAGACATAAAAGGTCCACCAAAGGTTGGAGAAAAGAGTAAATCAGCACCAGGTCCTATTCCCAAGAAGAATGGAATGTACTCAATTAAAATAACAATTAAAATACCACCAACCATTGCAAGAGCATTGTGAGCCCAAGTTGAAATGAAGGCTCTGGTGCCATTTATTCTTGCTTCAGGGACTCTATTAGATGCAAAAATCTTACTATTGTTAAATAAGAAGAATAGTGCAAAAACAGGTATGTAAACTAAGAATTGAATAAATCTTTCTCCGGTGAAAAGTCTAAAGAACGGCCAAATAAATCTGAAGTCGAGCATGAAGGCTTTTACCGAAATAAATAGTTCTACATACATAAAAAGTAACATTAGAAGAACTAGTAATATTGATTTGCCAAATAGAGCAAAATCAAAATGCTTAGGATTTTTCTCACCTGCAAAACCTAAATCTGCCATATCGATGATAATGCCCTTCTTCTTTGCTCTCTTGATTGGAATAATGGTTGTTAATAACATCACTACAATTAAAAGTAAGTACCAACTTAAAAAACCATTACCAATAGTCATTCTAAAAATATTTTCATTTAAAGGTAATAAACCATGTCCAAGCTGAGTCATAAATGGATATGTAAATGCAGCAATTAGCATTGTTATTATGCAATTCTTCCACCACCTCTTTCCACTTTTGTCCTTATCAGGACGATTAGGAATACCTGTTGCAACACTCTTAAAAAAAGGAGTTTCAAGTAAAATATTCATAAAAGGAATCATGGAGAAAATAGCACTAAGCATTGCAATAAATACAAGAGTCTCTTTAATTAAGTAAACCTGGTTACTTGAACTAATAGAGCTATCTAAATCAATTGCACTATCAAACCAATCAAGGGCAACCCTTAATCCATGAGAATCATGAGTTGTTAATCTATGATTTGTATTTAATAGCTCAATTCTTCTAGCACTACCATCTGAGAAGTTTCCAAATGTGGTGTTCCACTCACTATTTTGAGCATCAACACCTAAGAACTCTGTTCTAACAGGTGCGTCAAGAAGACTATCTGTTACAAAGTTTTCATAATCTCTAAAGTAGTTAAATTCATCGTATTTAGCTTGAAGTAAAAGAACATTATTAAATTTAATCTTCTCACTATCATAAACACTATTTCTGAAAAGCTCTCCACACTGTAATACAGTTGCTTTTGGTGTGATATCAACTCCATCAGAGTTTACAGCTCCTGAATATGCTGCAGCAGTTGACCAAGATGCCCAAGTACCCATACTGTGACCAGAGATAGCAAGTCTTGAAGGATCAACCTCATCAAGAGAGGATAAAAATGCATAAGCGGCAATACCACCCATTGAGCTATCAATAATTTTGGAACCATCAGAGCCCTTAGAGTATCTATCATTAAAGAAGGATAAATTAGAGAAGTTCATCAAAACCTTGTATCTAAGTGGGCCACTTATTTCAACATATGTTTTATCCTCACTACTATCATTTCCATAGTTGACAGTAACCTTGTGGTTTGTGTATCCCCTATTCTTCATAGGAATTGTTGTATCGCCATGGCCGTATTCATCGATTGCAAGAACTACAGCTCCCCTTCTAGCAAGCTCAATCGCATAGGCTGCACTAGTTTCATGGTCATTTTGATATCCATGAAGCAGTAATACTCCAGGATTATTTTTAGCACCTTTTGGAACATATAGCTTATATGCGATATCTCCATCATCTACCTCAATAAATCCCGTTCTAACATCAACATTGTTCCAGTTATTTTGGATAAAAAAAGCAATCGTTAGAGATGTAAAACAAACAACGATTAATATGATGGTTAATAAAATATTCTTTTTCATGAAATTGATTATACCATCAAATTATTTTTGAAAATAAAAAAAGTGGAACCTTAAGTTTAAAAGTTCCACTAAAAATCAATATCTTATTATTTACCAAGAGCTAATTTGCCCATACTGTCTGCTTGCAAAATTGCATCATATAATTCAATAGGTTCTACATCACCTGCTAAGTTATGGATAGTCTCTCCAGGAGCACATGCATTTTTAGCAATAGTCATTACATCATCATTTGAAATATCACCAATTTCTGCAAGTGTTACAGGTAAACCTACCTCAAGACAGAAATTCTGAACTTCATTAAACTCTTCTTTTGTAGCACCTTCCAAAACCAATTGAACAAGAGTACCAAAGGCTACACAGCATCCATGATCTGCATGCTTAATGCCTAATGATGTTACACCATTATAAAATGAGTGAGCAGCTGCACAGTTAACATTATCAGCACCAACACCTGAAAGATAAACGTTAGCTTCAACAATATTTTCAAGAGCTGGTGTAACAGCATGTACCTTACAAGCTTCAATTGCCTGCTTTCCATATTCTCTCAATGTTTCATAACAAAGTCTTGCTAAAGCCTGTCCGGCTCTTGTGATACCAGTTCCCTCAAGGCTTGGGGATTCAGTTCTAATTGATGCTCTACCTTCAAAATATGTTCCAAGAGCATCACCCATACCTGCGATTAAAAACTTAACAGGTGCATTTGCAATTATTGTTGTATCAACCATTACAGCATCTGGATTTGTTGGATAGAATAAATATCTATCAAAGCTATGGTCATCATTATATATTACTGAAAGGCCAGTACATGGAGCATCTGTTGCTGCAACAGTAGGCAAAATTACAATGTGCTTTCCTGTATAATAAGCAGTAGCCTTAGCAGTATCTACAGCACTACCACCACCAACAGCAACAACTGTATCTATTTTATCCTCTTCAACGATGCTCATCATCTTCTTAATTTCACCATTACTGGAAATTCCACCAAAGATTTCGTAACGTCTATAGTCATCTAGAGAGCCAAAGCTCTTTTCGATTTTTTCATGACAAGCCTTATAGCCACTATTTGAGCAAACAAATAGCCAACGCTTTCCCATGTAACCCATTTCTTTAGAAAAATGTAAAAGTGCATCTCTACCTTGTACGTACTTTAAAGGCTCTCTCATAGCCCTTAACATCTTCATCATAGTTTGATCCTCCTAAGAGATATCTATAATTTTTTATCGACATGATAATATTTTCATGATGAAGTAATGTAAATAAAAAAGAGAAAAATGTACCAAAATTGAAAAAAATTTATAATTCGATTACTTCTAAATCTTTTGCAACATTAAAGCCACATTCTTTTTCAATTTCTTCTAAGCTTCCATAACATGGTAAATGTACAAGTCTAGTTATTTTTGAATTTACACATTTAATGAATGTTGAACACTCTTCAGTATTCATATGTCCAATTCTATTTCCTGACCCAAACTTTTTTAAAATTGAACACTCAACTAATAGTAAATCACAATTCTTTGCTACTTTAATTAAATCTTCACTATAAGAGGTATCAGAGGTATAAAAAATAGATTTACCACCACATTCACACTTTACAGCATAGCACTCAACCAAATGAATAGTTTTATAAAATGTAAGACTTAAAGAGCCAATTTTAAGTACAGTATTTTGATTAATTTCATTATAGTTTGTGACATTTTCTAAAGATAATTTTTCACATAAAAAGGAATCTTTTGGTCCATAAAATGATAAATCAGTAACATCTCTTTTTAACTGTTTGGAAATTAGTCTGCCATATACTGAAACTAAGGCATCACTATAGTGGTCACTATGAGAGTGAGTAAGAACAATATTGTTAATACTATCAAGAGAGCAGACTCTCTCAAGGTTTGAAAGCACTCCTGCTCCCATATCGATTACAACTTTATCAGAAGCATTTTCAATTAATAATGATGTATTTGCTCCACCACATCGTACATAGCCACCACTTGTTCCTAAAATTGTTACTTTCATATTTTTACCTAAATGCTGTTTCAACTAATGTTTTTGTATAGCTGTTTTGTGGATTATGTATTATTTCATCACTATTCCCACACTCTACAACATGCCCATCCTTCATTACCATAATTCGATCTGAAATATATCTTACAACACTAATATCATGACTAATGAAGATCATTGAAACACCAATTTCTCTTTTCAAGGAAATTAATAAATTTAAAATTTGTGCTTGAAGAGATACATCTAAGGAGGATGTGCATTCATCGCAAATTAATACTCTAGGATCTAGTAGTAATGCTCTTGCAATAGCTATTCGCTGAAG
>JAQYFM010000191.1 GCA_028723145.1 Spirochaetales bacterium
ATCTGCAGAAGAAGCCTTGGTAGCAATATCTGCCGAGTGTGCTTTTGTCGCACTATCAGCTTTTGAGGCAGAACCTGCACTTGCAGCATAGCCAACACTTAAAACAGAAGGTGCAACAGCTCTAAGTTCATTTCCGTTCCAAGCAGCTACCCAGGACGGGTTTGAAGAAAGCCCTGCTTTACTGTAAGAAAGGGTCAAAGACCTACCATCACCTGCATCAATTACAATTGAAGCCTTTGATGCTGATGAAGCATTACCATCTAAGGCGCCATGAAATGTAGTTGCATACATGTTGTTGAATTTATTATCTACTCTTCCTATGTCTATGTCTGAAGTACGCTCACTAGCACCAGACTCTGGGAAAATTCCTTCAGTGTAGTTCCCCCTCGATCGTCCAACTGGAACGATTGTAAGTGAAAATGCTGATAACCAATCTGTTGAACTGAAATTAAGAGTTCCTGACGAAGTGTTAATAGTAAGTCCTGTAGAGTCCCAGGCTATCGACTTTATGGAAGAAGCAGCTACACTCTTTGCACTTTCACCTTTTCGTGTGTAGGTGAAGGTCTTTGATGTAGATGCATCAATTCTTCCAATTATTCCAGAGGCTACAGTTACATATGATGAACCAGACTTTTTTCTTAAACCCCTAAATCGATACCAAAGAGTTGCTGATGAAGAAGAAAATAGTGTTGAAGAACCAGATGCTATACTGAACGCAGTTGACTTTGGTACCATCTGAGGGGATGAAATGCTTATTGATCCCACCTTCACACCTGATGAGTCAATGAAGTTCCACCCCTCATTTAGTATAGTATAGTCATAGGATACCCTCTTTTTTCTTGAAGTTGAGTAATTGACTGTAAAATCTGATTGAGTTATTTTCTCAGCCTTCATACAACATGTGTAAGCTTCAAATCCGGATACTTTCTCTCTTAAACATATCGGACCTGCAAGTGGAAGCACTGAAATGATATTTGCATAGTCATTTGGTCTATACCATGTAACTCCATCTTTAGATGCTCTAAGTACATTACCATCTGTAAGCAGGAAAGTTGATTCTGCATATGATAGGTGTGCATGTGAAGGTGTAGAAAAACTGAAAGTAACCAAAGTTTCAAAGTAGCCAAGGTTAGATGTTCTAACAACACTACCACCATCAATGGCATAAAGATATGTACCAACCTGTACAAAATCTCTCATTGTACTTTTTACTCCAAATGAAGAATTTGAAATCTCAGTCCAGGAGGTGCCGTATTCAGATCTAGCTACATGAGTAATAGCGCCTGATGAATTGTTATAGGAAAATGCATAAAAGTAACCATCCATAAAAAGGATAGTCCTCCAGGTTGAAGAGGAATCACCAATTGATGCAGTGTATGGACTAGGATTACTACCATAATTTGAAACTAACGTCCTTATTGTAGAAAGCGCATCGAGGGTTACAAGCCTTCTGTTTCCAAAGGCAGAACCACTGTAGGAGCCCTGATATGGCGATGAAATTTCATTATTTGTAGCAACTTGGGTTGCCCCCGCATTAAAACATAGTCGTTTCATCCCATCATCAGTTACTAGTATGCATGAGCAGCCCTGTGATGCATAATAAGGCGTTGCAATAACATGACCGTATAGCCCAGTTTCTGAGAGCATATTAACCCTATTTTTAAAAACTACTGCTTCATCAGGCACTGCAGGTTTTAACCCTCTCATGCCTACAGTTTTACCAGGAGCTACATCAATGGTGATGGTAGATGAGAACGACTTCCAGGAGGAGCCATCATAATATTCAAGAAGCCCCTCTAACACTTTTTCTCCGTGTATTGAAGTATACGAATACTCTCCTGGTGAACCTTCAAACCTAACTGCAAGCTTTACAGCTGGGGTAACTGCAGTGGCACTTCCATCTGCATTTGTGTCAATGAAGTATCTTCGAGTTGTGCGCTCTGCTTCAGAAAGCTTTATTGCTTTTGTATATGAAGTTCCTGCGTAAGAACCTGTAAGTGAATGAACACTTGCAGAGGAGTAAGACGATAATGCTGCAACTACAGCTGCTTCATCCCAGTAACCTACACCTTCAGTAATAGGAATGTTTGAGTGCTCAGATGAAAGAACATCTTCTTTCTGTGTAGTGAATGTCTCACTTTTAAGTTCCCCACTAACTGTTACTTCTGAAAGTTTTCCTTTGCTTACATTTACTTCATACATGTCCGCTTTGTAAAACTCAGCATCCCCTTGGGTGTCCATATAAAAGCCTTTTTCAGGGGAGGCAGTAGGTAAGGTCTCTCCATTTATCAGCTTCTTGACTGTACCTTTACTATAGCCTTTGCTCCTTACAATTCCCCCATCTAATAGCTCAATATCTTTAGCTGCAATGTATGCAGCAGTAACGAAACTTGAAATTAGGTTCTTTACATATATATTTTCTGCAAGAAGCTCATCTGTAACACTAGACGCTGACTCGAACTTATCAGGAAGTGTTGAAAGCGCCATTTCAGCAAAGTTCTCATCACCTACTACAATACTCCTCCAGTTTTTTGACTCTGTATACACGTAAGTCTTCTTATCTACAGTAGAGAAGTACCAATCTCCTGGTAAAAGCTTCATACCATTTGCATTAGTAGGGGCAGTTTTGTGAGCACCTAAATAATATGCAGGAGTTGTCTCATCAATGCACTTTAATTCCTGTGTGTCAGCTACAAGTGTTGTACCAAGATACTCAGCCTTCATGGAAATTCTTATTGATAGTCGCTTCTCACTGTGCGATATGGTGTATGTGGTAGAAGAAATCTCAGTACCATCTACTGTAAACACAGGAATAATAGGTCCATAGCCGCTGATGCGTGGGAGAAACTGTACAACAGTTGAACCA
This sequence comes from Spirochaetales bacterium, assembly GCA_028723145.1. GTDB lineage: Bacteria > Spirochaetota > Spirochaetia > Sphaerochaetales > Sphaerochaetaceae > Bullifex. The sequence goes on from JAQYFM010000191.1 coordinate 2,867, forward strand.
GATTCATTTCTAAGATTTCTTGTGTAAGTTGATATACTCATCTGAAAGGTAAACTGAGAATATCCCTTCATTGCGCCTGTTAAAACATCATCTCTTTGGGGAGTAGAAAAGGTGTCCGATCTTCCATCAGACCAAATAGTCCTTACTCTTCTCCAGTAGGAGTAGCCCACTAAAAACTCAGGAACGATAGTAGACCAGGAGGCTGAGGAAATATCACTACCATCTAAAACGAGCGCGTACTCAACAACAGCTTCTGCACTTGCACCATGCTGCTCTTCGTAAGTACCACACCAATCAGAGATAGTTTTACCAATTTCAAGCTTTGGCCTTTTAAAGTAACACTCCTTTAGGCTAGTTGTTGGATAGAGGTTTAAATATATTCTAACGGTACTACACTCTTCTGTTGTTGTAAAAGTATATTTTAAGAGCGCTTCTCCACTTCCAGAGTTGCCTACTTCACTTCCCCACCCAACAGTGTCAACAAAAGAAACAGATAACCGCGCTTCATTTTTTGCCCATACACTTATTGAATAGGTTGTTGATGGCGCTACACTAACATTTTGATAAATTCCCCACCTAGACGAGGTGTGAGTATTATCTGTTACTTTATACCACCCATCGTTAGAAGAAGTACAGGTTACCCCTGATTCTCTACTCCACTTTGTCAAATCATCGGTGTTTTTAAGCATGTTCCAGTGAAAGGATGAACCATCATTTCCTTTTTCACCTTGTGGGCCCTCTGCACCTGGTGTGCCATTTTGCCCATCGCTTACATTTACAATTGTATATTCTCCAAGTGCCCTGAGCATTTTTATCTCCTATGCTTTT
>JAQYFM010000192.1 GCA_028723145.1 Spirochaetales bacterium
CTATATAGAGAACTAAATAATTCTCCTCAAGGCCAATCCTTTAATGGTTTTTGGGACTATATGTCTGCTAACAGAGAGGATGAAATCTCAGCTTTATCAGAAGAAATAATATCCACGATAATCGAAAATAATATCGATTATGATGCATCTTTCTTACTAAACCTACGTTCCTCTCTATTTAATGCAGGTAATAGAATAGTTGAAAAGAACCATATTCTAACAGATAGAATGAGCCGGGTAATGGCACAAACAAACCGTGCTGATAGAAAAGGACTTGATGAGTTATATGCAAAAATAAAGGCAAAGAATGCCGATATCCTATCAAGTGGAAAAGATTTCAATGATAGTAATTTTATCTTTATTGATGACATTAAACCTTCTCTATCGTTTCCTTTATCCAAGCCTCTAAAAGCTGAGACAGAAGAAAGAACTACATCTGCTATTTTATTTGAAGAGAAAAAGAATAATCTTTCACAAATTCTTTCTCTTGTTTCAGAATTTAATGTAGATGAAAAACAACTTCTTAATAATGTTATTACCTTTTCAAAAGAACAGAAGGTAAAGTCATTTACATTAAAAGAACTAACAGATAGATATCCTATTACAAAAGGTTTAGAAGAAATTGTAAGCTATATATCAGTGTTTAGAGATTATGGGACAAGTGTCGATATCTCTGAAAATTTAACAGATGAAATAAAATATTTATGGAATAGTGATAAACATTTTTGTGTAACCCTTCCAACTATTACACTTCATATCTAAAGGAATAAAAAATGGTAAATACAGTTCAAGAATGGTCTAAGGCAGCAATATTACTACTTAAAGGCCCAGTTTATGAAAATGATGATAGAAAAATTTGGGCTATACTTCTTCGATGCAGAGAAAATATAGATAATTATTTTAGAGTAATAGGTCTTCATGTGTTAATTGAAGAAGAAGATGGATATGCCTATCTTGAACAAATAAAAGATAGTGTTGAAAAAGGTATGGAAAGTGAAGAAGAAGTAGATGAAACACTCCCTCGATTAATCAGGAAGATTCCATTTTCCTATAAGATGTCTATGCTTTTGGTTCTATTAAGACAGGAAATGGATAAATTTACATCATCTATGAATGAATCAAGCTATCCTATATTGCATAAAAGAGAAATAATGGGCTTAGTAAAATCATTCACTAAAGAAGCAAGTGACCAAACAAAGTTTAATAGTGATGTTGATAATATGATTAATAAGCTTGTTGAGCTCACATATCTTAAACCAAAGGAAAAGCTACTTTCATCAAAGATATCTGATGAGGCAGAATTTGAGTTAAGTCCTATAATTAAAAGCAAAATAAATGCAAATGTAATGAAAGACATGTTAGAAAAGCTAAATAAGAATGAGGAGGAGGAAAAATGAGTAATTTATTTTCAGAGGACTCATCTGGATACAGGCTTAAAGCTCTACAAATACTAAACTGGGGTGTATTTGACAAAACTGTAAAAACCTTCATCTTTAATGATAAGTCAACAATATTAACAGGATATAATGGAACTGGCAAAACAACTGTAGTCGATGCCATTTTAACGCTATTAATTCCTTCAAATCTTAGGTGGTACAATCTCTCATCTGATTCTGTAAAAAAGAGAGAAAGAGATGTTGAAAACTATGTTCGTGGAGCATATGGTAATAGCGGAGATGGAACTACTAATTACCTACGGGATAAGAATACTCTCAGTATTATTAATGGTATATTTGAAGATCCAGCGGAAAATAAAGTATTATCTCTTTTGCAGGTCAGATATTTTTCCTCCGATAAGCTTGATACAAAATATGCAATTAGCGATAGAGAATTAAAAATTGAAGAAATAAATCGTTTATTGATTAATTCTAAAACAAATATATCTTCAGATGGAAAATGGAAAAAGGAATTAACCCTTAAGGTAGGAACAAGATTCTTTGAATCATTTTCTGCTTATAAAACATATTTCATGGATAAGTTTGGTTTTCGTTCTGATAACGCATTAAAACTCTTTGCACAAACAGTTGGAATGAAGGTATTAGGTGACATCACATCATTTGTTAGAAGTTATATGTTAGAAGATAAGTCACCAAATAAGGAGTTTACAGAACTCGATGAAGAATTTAATAAGTTAATTATGATTGAGCATGATATAAAAAAGGATATGCTCAAACTTGAAAGACTTGAAAAAATTCATCTTTCTGGTGAAGTTTGGAATAAATCATGTACCTTAAAGGAGCAATGTGAAAGTAAAATAAAGGGAGAAGATATCTGGTTTATTGAAAGTGCAATTGAGCTTGGAAAAAAAGAATTAAAGGAAAATGAATTAGAAAAATCAAAGGCTCAAAACCGAGCAGAAGACAATAAATGTGAATTAGAACTCTGCATGGAAAAGATTTATTCTTTAAAATCTGATCAAGCAACTTCTATCCTTTCAGAATATGAATACCAAATAAAAGAATATGAAAATACTCTTAAAGAAGTTTCAATTAAATATGATAGCTATAAAGTATTAGTTGAGAAACTAATTGCAAATGGTGTTGAAATTCTAGTTGCAGAGAGTCAAGAAGAATTTTTTGTTATCAAAGAAAAAATTAAACTATTAAAAGAAAAAGTTGAATCAAATAAAACGAAGGCTGAAACAGCAAAAATTGATTACTCTTACATCATTAGAGATATTAATGAATCGCTTAATTTAATGGAAAAGGAGCTAGGTTATCTTTCTCTTCGTGATACAAATATTCCTCAAAAATATGATGAGGTAAGAAATACTATCATAAAAAATACAGGAATAAAAAAGTTATTCTACTTAGGTGAACTTATATCTATTAAGGATAAGAAAGATGAATTTAGTGATGCTATTACAAAAGTAGTTAATTCAAAGGCTCTACACCTTCTTTGTGAAAAAAAGGACGAAAAAGCAATAATTGAGTATTTGGATAAAACAAATATTGGGATAAAGCTATCGTTAATTGTAATGGATGATTATATTTTTGAAGCTAATTGTAATAGTAATATTTTTGATTATATAGAAATAAAGCAAAAAGATAATCCATATAAAAATTACATCTCAAATTACCTTAATAGTAATTTTACTTTTGATTTATATTCTTCCATTGATGATTTTCTTATATCATCCAATGCCCTTCTTCCCTCTTGCATTCTCTCAAGTGATGAAGAAAAGCAAAAGGATGATAGTAAGCTAGATATTTATCTTGGTTGGGATAATAAAAAACGTAGAGAAGAGCTTCAAATTCTTATTCAAGGACACCTCGAAGAAAAGACTGATCTTTCTCTAAAAATTAAGGATGCTGAAAATAAAATAAAAAAAGCAAACTCAATATGTAATTTACTTGATCGCCTAGATGAATATGATGAGTGGACTAAAATAGATAAAGCTCCACTTATATCTAAAATAGAAAAAGTAAAAAATCAAAGAGCTGAATTCTTATTAAAAAATAAAGATCTTGAAGAAAGACAAAGACAGTTGGAAAGAGAAATAGATAGAAAAGAAATCCTGCAAAATGAACAAATCGAACTTCAAGGTAATATTAGAGAGTTAAAAAATAAAATTGATAAACTTACTATCGACATCGCTAACTTTAATCAAAAGTTAAAAACTATTGATTCAGACACTTCTTGTAAAGAACTATTTTTAGTAAATGAAAAGATTTCCAAAATCCAATCTCTTAATGATTTACTAAATATACACTCTAAGCTATCTGCTTCATATAAAGAAGAATTTAGTCAAATTAGTGAGAAAGAGATAAAAGATCGTAGTCAATTAGAACGATTAATGACAGCTTTTATCTCTCCTATAATGAAGCAAGGGGAGGAACAGTTAAATTGGAGTGGAGAGTATTCATATCTTATTCCTGAAGTCGATTATCTATCAGATTTTGATAAAGAGTATTTTTCAATTAAAGATGATAAGCTAGTTGAGCTAAAACTTAAATTTGATGAGTATCTTACAATCTCTCTAAAGAATACATTTGGTTCTTTGAACGAAAGAATAACAAGTTGGGATAAAGAAATTAGGGATGCTATTCGCATATTAAATAGAAATTTATTGAAAATTCCATTTGATAAAGAAAATGATACTCATTTACAACTTGAAATTAAATCATCTTCTGATCAGGATTTCAAAGAATTTGAAAAAAATCTTTTAAGAGCAATCCCAAATATAAGGGATTTAGTAGAAGGAAATGAGGAAAAGAGGAAAGAAATATATAAAGGAATAAAAGCCTTCTTAGATAAATATCGTTTAGATGATAACCTTAGAGCAAAAGTATTAGACCTCAGAAGGAAATACATTTTCTCTGCAAAAGAGATAAATAACGATGATTCAATAAAACAGTATTATCAAGATACAGGATCTCTTTCTGGAGGTGAAAAAGCTAAGCTAACGTATACTATTTTAGCAGCATCTATCGCTTATCAATTTAATCTTGATAACTATGACGAATATAGCAAAGGTCCATTTAGATTTGTAATTCTTGATGAGGCATTTAGCAAAAGTGATGCAAAAAATAGTGAATATGCTCTACAGCTCTTCAAAGAACTTGATTTACAACTTATGGTAATCACTCCTCGAAATGGTATAAATATTGTTGAAGGATATGTATCTAGCCTACACCTTCTTGAAAAAAATAGTGATGGTAAAACATCTTCGATTTCTAGTATGACAATAGAAGAATATAGAGGGGCAGAAGTTGCTAACACCTGAGATAATTTTTAATAAAGCAAATAATAAGTGGAATGAGTATAAAAAGGTATTAATTACTCACATTATCTTAGGAAGTGATTTTTTATTCTTTCCACTAATTATTAGAGGTAATACTTCTTTAGATAAAAGCTTTAATAACAATGCTTCATCTTATTCTATTTTATATAACAATAGTAAAGAAAAAGTTGGGAAAGGTTATTTAATTGAATGGGAAGATAAAAAAATTAGAGGACTAGGTAATCAATCAGAAATAAAAAAAATAGTAATTCCTTCTAATGATGATTATCTATTTATTACTCAGAAAGAAAAACAATACAAAGCTATTGTAAAGGCCCTAAATATACTTAATCCTTTGTTTGAGAAATATTCAACTAAAGAAGTTTTTCTTTCTTGGGCACTTTCAAAATCAAACGAAATTGAAGATAACACAATAAGCTGGGAAGGTATTTACAAAGTATTGTCTTGGTTTTTAGAAAATAAAAACTCAAACATGTACTATCTTAGAGAACTTCCTATCGAAGTTCATACTAAATTTATAGAGAATAATAGTAATATCCTTATTTCGCTTTACGGTTACTTACTTAATAAGGACTTTAAAGGTTTAAGACTTGAAGAAGTTTTTAATATAAAAAGAAAACCTATATTAATTAGACTTAAACTAAAGCACAAATTATTCGAAGAAATTGCTTTACCTCTTTCTTCTTTAAAAAAACTTGATAACGCTTATGATTTATCACAGATTGAAAGAATATTCATAATTGAGAATGAAGCAGTATACCTTTCTTTTCCAATCAAAGATAAAGATCTTTGTATATTTGGAGGTGGCTTTCAAGTCAAAATTTTAGACATCCCATGGTTTAAAGAAAAGAATATTTATTACTTTGGTGATTTAGATGAGCATGGTCTTGAAATACTATCTATAGCACGATCACTTTATCCTTCACTAAAATCTATAATGATGGATATTGAAACTTATGAGAACTTTTATTGCTATTCGGTAGGAGGTCCAAAAGCTACCTGTTTTGATAATTTAGATAGAAATGAGTTGGAATTACTTCAAAAATTAAGACAGAATGAACCAAGCAACAATAGAATTGAGCAAGAAAAAATTGATCAAGAATACATTTTGAAATATTTAGAAAAACTACAATCATAAATTTATAAAAAATATCAATTTAGTAGTGACAAAGAATTATTAATTGTAGTAATCTCTTAAAGATTCTTGAGCCTACGGGCAGAGGAGGTGAGATAATATATGGCATTCGTAAAAGTTGACGAAACTGAACCTATCGAGAAAGCGATTAAGCGTTTCAAGAGAATGGTAGAGAAAGAAGGCGTAATCAGAGAATACAAGATGCGCAGATACTTCGAAAAGCCATCTGCTATCCAGCACCGCAAGAATAAGGCTATGGCCAGAAAGCAGATGCTCAAGAACAAGAAGATGCACGCTTCTAAGGCATATTAAGCCTTACTCTATTTTGGGTCCTCGTTAACTCGAGGACTTTTTTTATTCCTTTTAGATAAGTTTTTCAGCAAAACATCTTATTTTTAAAGTTTTTACTTTAATTTTTAGTATTATTAATGCTGTATTTTAGCAAAAATACTTTAAGTTATAGGAGCTACCTAAAAAATGAAGAAAGTATACATAAGTCTAGATACTGAAGGACTATCAGGATTAGTAAGTTGGAATGAGATGACAACTGATCCATCATGTACTGGTAAAGCTTATATTCGTGAGCTTGATTGGATTCTTGATGAACTATTTAAAGTTCACCCTGAAATTGAAGAAGTATGCATTTGTGACTCACACGCAAGAGGAGAAAATCTTCCTTATGGTGTTTACACAGATCCACGTGTATATATTATTAGTGGCTATCCTAGACAGGATTATATGCTTGCTTCTCTTGATAGCAGCTATGACATGCTAATGCTCGTTGGTTATCATGGTATGATTGGAACTTAGAATGCTCTAATGGATCATTCATATAGCAGTGCTTGTATTTATAATGTAAGAATTAATGGTGTTGAAGTTGGTGAAGTTGAATTAAATAGCTACTATGCTGCTTCCCTTGGTGTACCTCTTACATTCTGTGCTGGTGATGATAAACTTGAAGAAGAATTAAAGCATACAGAGTTAAATCCTGCTTATGTTCGCACAAAAGAAGGTCTTGGTAGATATGCTGCAAAACTTTATAGCCCAGGAAAGCTTGAACCATGTTTTAGACAGGCTGTTAGAGAGGCTTGTGAACTCAAAGATAGTGGTAAGGCAAAATGTGTACTTGCAGGTCAGCCAATTAACCTCGAAATAGATGTAATGACAACTGTTATGGCAGATAAACTTGAGATGATTCCAGGTGTAAAGCGTCTCAGTGGAAGAACTATCAGCTACACAAATTCAGATTTTGCTGAAATCATGCACATGATTTTATGCGTTGCTCAGCTTGGTGGAAAATTTAATAACTATCGCTAAGATATAAACTATGGTAAACTTAAGTGTCCCTTCTCGGGGCACTTTTTAAGTATAAGGGAAAAATTATGGATATTATAAAAGAAATAAGAGAGAAATATGTTAGTTTTAATGCACCAAGAAAGAGAATTGCAGAATATATACTAAATGACCCTCTAAAATGTAGTTTTTTATCCCTAAAAGAGTTTTCTAAAAATTGTGTTACCTCTGAAGTTACTATTTTATCCTTCTGTAAAGATCTTGGATTATCAAATTACATTGAGTTAAAGCAAAACCTAAAAGAATATATTTTTGAAAATAATAGCCCTGAAGAAAGATATAAACATTATGCATCAACAAATAATGGAGATGCAAAGAAAGTTTATGATGATGCTGTAAAATCTATTAACGCTGCGGTACTAGAAACAACTAAAATAAATGATTTTTCAATGCTTTCTAAGGGTATTAACTTAATTAGAAATGCAAAGAAAATCTTTGTATCCGCTCA
>JAQYFM010000193.1 GCA_028723145.1 Spirochaetales bacterium
TGGAAGTACTTTTGATTATGAAATATTAGATGAAGAAACAGGAAATATTTCACATAGACCATGGGGTAATATTCTTCTAGAAATAGAAAATATTGAAGTAGAAAATGGTATTACCAAAATCGGTGATATTTCTTTCGCTTATATCAGCAAAGAAGAACCTAATTTATCAACAATTAAAACTGTTGAAATGCCTTCTACACTTAAAGAAATAGGTCTTTATGCATTTAGCGCGTCAAGTATCGAAAATTTAGTAATTCCTGATGGGGTAACTTCTATTGGAAGTGGTGCATTTGCAGGCTGTGGAATTTTAGAAGAAATTACAATACCTGCTACTATTAACACAATTGGGTACGATGTTTTTGATGAATCATATAAAGTAGAATTAGTTAAATACTTAGGCACTGAGGAAGAATGGGTTAATATTGATTGGGGATTTGATGTTACCGATTATAATGTATATTTCCAAAATGAAAATAAATATTTACTAATTAACTGTTTTCATAAAGATGGAAAAATAATTGCAGAGTATTTAACTGAGTATGGAAAAGAGCAAGAAAAAATTGTTGTACCAGATTATGTTAATCAAATTTATGAAAGTACATTTAAGCTAAATGATGAAGGTGAATCAGCCATTCCTAAAGCAAAAGAAATCTTTATTCCTAATTCTGTTGAAATGATTCAAGATAATACATTCTCTATGTTTGATAAAACAACAACAATCAAAATAGATGTTAGTAAAGAAAGATATCATGAGATATTTAAAGGAGATGTTAGTAATACAAATGTTATTTTAGAAGATGGCAAACCTCCTAAGTTTAATATTTCAATGCAAAATGGTGATATTACTTTTGTTGGATTGAATGAAAAAGATGAAACAATGACATCTATCACTATTCCTAATTATGTTAAAAAAATAGCAAAAGATGCATTTGTTAATGCTCCAAATTTAACTGAAATACATATTGATAAAACAGAGGAAGAATTCCATCAGATGTATCCATATGTAATGGATTCTAAATATACTTTATGTTTGAAAGATAATGAATCAGTTAAATTCAAAATTAATTATAATAATGGGGCCTATTGGTTGATGGACTTAACTGATGCTGGTAGTAGCTTAGAAGGTGAATTAGTAATACCTAATTATATCAATTATATAGCAGATGGATTAGATAACATAAAAGCTACCAGTATTGTATTTTCTGAAAATGTAACAAATATTAAAATTAAAAATTGTACTAATTTGCAATCGATAACTATAAATAATACCAATATAGACAGCTTTATAATTTGTGCTAGAGATATATCAGGTTGTGGAAAGCTAAAAGAAATAAAATATGCTGGTAAAATTTCCGATTGGAAATCTATATATTATGACTCCTATCTAACATCAGGACAAGAGATAATTGTACATTGCTCTGATGGTGATATAACTAGTTATATTTAAGACTTAAGGTTTTAATAAATTCATGGGGAAGTCGTAATTGGCTTCCTCTTTTTTATTCATAAAAATATTATAATGACAACATGTAAAAAATACTTGACATATAGTAATCTAAGTATTATAAATTGTGATATAAATTAATAAGGAGATTAAATATGAGTTTTAGTTATATTGCTGGAATTATTGTTGGAATTGTTTTTGTTTTAGCATTGGTTGTAGTATTTAAAGTGGTATTAAAGAAAAATGGTTTAATAAGAAAAGGAATCTATGATGAAAGACAACAAATAGAAAAAGGGAAAGGTTTTAGACTTGGATTTATAGTTGGTCTTGTATATTTCATTCTATTAACGATCGTACAACTTGCTGATATTGAAATAGATAATGCATTTTGGACTTTCGTTGGAATTTGTTTGTCTGTTGGTAGTTTTGCCATTTACTGTATTATTAAAAATGCATATTTTGGTTATAACCAACCACCAAAGGGAATAAATGTTTTATTATTTGTAATAATGCTTATAAATTTATTTCCTTGTATTATGTCTTTTATCGAAAAGGAAGACCTTAGAACAACAAGGATAAATTTAGTTTGCGTATTATTACTTTTAAGCGTAATTGTTGCTTCTTTAATTAAGAACTATATTAATAAAAAGGATAGTGATAAGTGAAGAATTTAAATTTGAAGGCTGCCAGAGCTTTAAAAGATATGTCTCAGGGAGAGCTTGCTGATAAAGTAGAGGTCTCAAGACAAACTATAGTTGCAATCGAAAAAGGGGACTATAACCCAAGTATTAAGCTTTGCATAAAAATATGCAAAGCCTTAGATAAAACATTAGATGAATTATTCTGGGAAGATGAGGATTAACCTCATCTTCTAAGTATATCTTCCCATTGTTTATTAATTTTTTTAATTACATCTTCTTCATCAATAGTTAATAGTTTACCATCTTCTAGAAGTTGTTTACCTTGGCAATAAACACTATCAACGGCTCTATCTGGCATACTAAATACGAGAGCTGAAAAGATATTATTAAGAGGAGTCATTTCTGCAATATTTTTATTAATTAATACAATATCAGCATCTTTACCAACTTCAAGGGTACCAATTTTATCAGCAAGACCTAAAGCCTTAGCACCATTAATTGTGGCCATTTCTAATATTTCATAAGGAGTTATTGATGCAGGCTTCATTGTTGAAACTGTAGAAAGCATTGCAGCAAGTCTCATTTCTTTTATCATAGATAGATTGTTATTAGATGAAGCGCCATCAGTACCTAAGGCTACATTAATACCCATTTTTTTATAGTGGCTTATTGGACAAATTCCTGATGCAAGCTTGCAGTTGGATGATGGATTATGAACTACAGATACATTCTTTCTTTTTAGTATTTTAAGTTCTTCATCAGAGAAAAATACACCATGAGCAACATATGTAGGGGTATCAAATACACCAATTGAATCAAGGTATTCAGCTGGTCTTAGTCCTGTTTGCTTAATACAATCATCAACTTCCTTTTGTGTTTCTGATAGGTGTGTATTAATATATAAACCATTATCTTTTGAGAACTTTGCAACCTTTTGATACGTTTCTTTTGTGCAGGTATAAATTGCATGAGGAGCTGAATGACAAATAATTAAATCATCACCATTTTTTTCTTCAACTATTCTTTTATAGTTATAATTAATTCTTCTATCTGTTTCTGCTTCATCACCAAAGAAAGTAACAGAAATACAACCTCTAACACCTGCTTTCTTAACAGCCTCGATAGTTTTCCACTGTTGGAAATACATATCAGCAAAGGTAGTGGTTCCAGATTTTATCATTTCAGCAAGACCGTTTAATGAACCATAATAAATATCATCTTCATTAAGTTTATCTTCAATTGGGAATATTTCAGCAAGCCAGGCTTGTAAATTTTCTTGACTGTCTTTGTAGTTTCTCATCAGTGTCATAGCTAAATGGGTATGAGCATTTACAAAGCTAGGAAGCGCAATAAAAGAGGAGCAGTCCTTAGTTATATCAGCATCTCCTTGATAAGAAGGTCCAACATAAGCAATTTTTTTATCATCGATTAAGATATCACCTTGGAAGAAGTATTCCTTTTTAGTCATTGGGATGACTGTAACGTTTTTTAGAAGTGTTTTCATAATATCGATGATATTAAAAAGAAACGCTCCTAGCAAGGCTAGAAGCGTAAGTAAGGGGGATAAAGAAATATTATTTTGCAACAAGATTTCTCTTAATCTTTTTAGTAGTAGTCATATCCATTGGCTTATCAAGGATAGTAATCTTTTCAATCTTTTTATAAATCATTAATGTTGCATTTACTGCTTTTACAGTTGCTTCGATATCAGCTTTGATTTGTTCATCATCAAAACCCTTTTCCTTATAATAATCCTTTGAAGGATAGATTACTGCTTCAATACATTCACAAGGTACATCCTTCTTCTGCTGGAAGCCTCTAACAAGAATCTGCTCAACATTACTATAAGTTTGGAATGCATCCTCAATTTCCTCAGGATAAACATTCTTACCACCTTCAGTAACAATTAAGTTCTTTGCTCTACCTTTAAGGTATACATAGTTTTCACTATCCTTGTAACCAAGGTCACCTGTCTTAAGGTATCCATTTTCATCAAAGAGTTCCTTAGTATGCTCTTCATCTTTATAGTAACCTGGAGTAACATTTGGTCCTTTTACCCTAATTTCACCAATACCTTGGCTATCTGGATCAGCAATGATTAAATCCATCTGATTTAATACACGACCAACTGAATCAAGTTTAAAGTGCTTAATTGGGTTTAATGTTAATACAGGAGATGTCTCTGTTAAACCATAACCCTGTAAGAAGTCTAAGCCAAGTTGCTGATACTGCTTAAATACAGTTGGAGAAAGAGGACCTGCACCACAAATTAAAATTTTTGAGTGGTCAAGACCAAGGTTTGAAAGAATCTTCTTATTGAAGAATCCCTTTAAAGGTGCAACATGGAAGTACTTTTTGAAAAAACCATTTATCCACATTAATGTCTTAATTAATCCATATGTGAAAGCACCTTTAGCTTGAACTTTCTTCATGATTCCAGCAAGAAGTTTGTTGTAAAGTAGTGGAATACCCATGAATACTGTTACACCACCTCTTTTAAGATCATTAATCATTAATGAAACAACGATACCATGACCAAATAGACAACTAGCACCATGCATAATTGTTTCAAGAAGAACTGTTGTACAGCAATAGGAGTGGTGGAGTGGAAGTAGGGCATATAAAACGTCATTTTCATCAACGCCCATGCCATCAGCAACTAAGTAAACATCACTAATGATATTTCTATTAGTAAGCATTGCACCCTTTTCATTACCAGTAGTACCACTTGTAAATAAAATTGCAGCTAAGTCATTTTCACTAATTCTTACATAGTCAATGATTTTGTCTGCTTTAACATTCATAACTGTCTCAATGTTCTCACAGTTTCCTGTTAAAGTAAGCTTTCCAAGTAATGAGTTATACCAAGCATTGTCAGCAGGGATTTTTGTATGAACATCGCCATCTGTAATAATAAAATTAGCATCAGCAAATTCTGCAAGCTTGAGCATTCTTTCAATTGGGAGCTGAGCATCTATTGGAACAACTACAGCACCTGCATAGTTAATAGCAAAATAAGAAATACCCCACTCGATAGAGTTCTTACCAGTTAATACAACCTTGTCACCCTTTTTAACTCCCTTTGAAGCTAAGTAGGAAGCTACATTCTGAATTCTTTCATGTACTTGAGTATAAGTTAATGCAATTTTTTTTGTTTTTTCAAAGACTGTAAAACAAGGTCTTTCAGGAAATCTTGAGAGGGTAATGTTAAACATTTCAGTGATAGTAGGCCACTCTCCTGTAAAGAATTTTCCTTGGTATGGCTCAAGTTCTTTAATAACTGTGCTCATTTTTTATCCTTCTTAAATAATTAAATATAACTAATGCCCTTATTTTTACAATCTAAGAGCATTTTGTCAATAATATCTTAATTATATGTCTGTAAAGGAAAAAAACAGGTAGTGATTATTCACTATTAGCAATTAAATATCCTTTTATCGTTATTTAAGCAGGTAATATCGTCATAAATGATGTCGGCTCCATGTTTGGCAAGACCTTCTCTATCTTTTGAACCAGTCATAAGACCAACAATGTAACCACAATTACCATTCTTACCAAAATCCATATCACTAGTTGCATCCCCGACAACACAAACTTCTTCAGGCTTTAAATTGAAGGTTGTGCAAAATTGTTTAATTGCTTCTGGATTTGGCTTTTTCTTACAGTTACTTTCCTTTGATCTTAAAAACTCAATATCATCTGTAATTCCCATCATCTTAAAGCAGGCACGAGCACTTTGAGTTGTATCATTAGTCACAACACCAATTTTGATATCATTTTCTGCTATGCGGTCCATTAAGTTTTGTACTGGGGTAAAATCAATGTTTTCAAGTTGTTCTTTTATCATGTCAGCTGGACGAAGCAGAGTCTTTTGCATCATTAAATAAAAAGAAAATGGATTAACTCTATGCTTAAAGCAAAAACCTAAAAGCTTGAAAAATGCTCTTACAACCTTATGGTGGTTAAATACAATTCCATCTTTATATATATTATATTCATTATCTATACCAATAATTTGATATAAATGCTCTCTTGCTTCTTTACTGTCTTTGATATTTAAAGAAATAAAAACTGTCCTAATAACATTTTTAATAACAGGAGCCCATACCTGTACATAGTCATATAGGGTTCCATCTTTATCAAAAATAATACCTTTTATCTTGGTCCCTTCCATGGATTCAATAATTACATAAAATCATAGCTTTATGCTATAGTGAAGGGAGGAGTATTTTGTGGTATATCATGAAAAAGCTTATGCTAAGGTAAATCTTGGCCTTCGAGTATTAAATAAACGTGATGATGGTTTTCATCCATTAAAGACTATTTTTCATAAAATTGATTTATATGACGAAATTTTAATTAATATTAATGAGTCAAATGAAACTCGAGTTTTAATTACAGGAAATGAAGAATACATAAACGGTGGTGTTGATTTAATGGAAAAGGCAGCACTATTGTTTAGTAGGTTTGCTAATAAAAACTTTGAAATTAAAATTAATATAAAGAAAAATCTTCCATTTCAAGCAGGTCTTGGAGGGGGATCTAGTGATGCTGCTACAGTATTACTTACCTTAAATAAACACTTTAATAATATCCTAAACAATGATGATATTATGGTATTAGGACTATCACTTGGTTCTGATGTGCCATTTTTCTTAACTGGATTTGATGCAGCTTATGGAGAAGGTAGAGGTGAAATATTAAAAGAAGTTGAGAGTGTAAATTATCCTGCTGTAATTTTAAAAAAGAATAGTGATAAGGTATCAACAAAAGAAGCATTTAGACTTTTAGATGAAAGAAAAGAAGTGTGTGATACTTTCCCTTCTTGGCCTTTGGAAATTAATAAGTGGCAAGCTGAGTTAATTAATGATTTTGACATTATTCAAAACATTAGAAAGGAAGATGAGTTTAAATTGTTAGCTAAAAAGGCAAGATACAATACAACTAGTGGTAGTGGAAGCTGTCAATTACTGGTCTTTTCAACAGAAGAGGAGGTAAATGAGTTCTTAAAAGTGCCTTCAAGTTATTTAATGTTAACAACAAAGTTAAAAAGCTCTTTACATAAAAATTAACTTTTGGTATCTTTATCATGTTTTGGGAAGTCGCCAAGTGGTTAAGGCTCTGGTTTTTGGTGCCGGCACCGTAGGTTCGAGTCCTGCCTTCCCAGCTTGAGGCCTGTTTAATTGCAGGCTTCTTTTTTTATCTTGTAAAAAAATATTTTTTTTACTATTATAGCAAAAGTGCTTGAAGCACACGAAAATAATCCATGGTAATTGGTATTTACCAATGAGAGTATAAGGAGAAAAAGATATGAGCGATGTTAAAAGCTTAGAAGCTCGCCTCAGAACTGAAGATTTCGGTTCAGCTGGTTCACGCCGTCTCGTTCGTGCAGGTTTCATTCCTGCAGTCATCTATGGTAAGCAGGAACCTGTTCACATTGTAATCAATGCAAAAGAGTTCATGATGAAGAAACACACATTCAGTGAATCAACTCTTATTTCATTGTTTGTAGATGGAACAGAACACAAGGTATTTGTTAAGACTTATCAGGAAGACCTTTTAAAGGGTATTGTTAAGCACGTTGACTTCTATGAAGTAACATTTGGTGTACTTGTTAAGACTCACGTAAGAGTTGAACTCACAGGAACTCCTAACGGTTGTAAGGCTGGTGGTGTTCTCGAGCAGGTTATCCATGAAGTTGAAATTGAGTGTTTCCCAAGACACCTCCCACAGGCTATTACAGCAGATGTATCTGCTCTTGAGATTAACGAAGGTATCAGAGTATCTGATCTCGTAGTACCTGCTGAAATCAAGGTATTAACAGATGCTAATGCAACTGTTGCAACAGTTAAGGGCGTTAAGGAAGAAGTAGCTCCTGCAGCAGATGATGCAGCAGCAGCAACAACAACTGAAGCAAAATAATGCTTGTAGTATTTGGTCTGGGCAATCCTGGAACTAAATACGAAGGAACTAGACACAATGCAGGAGTGGAAACACTTCTAAAGATGGCAGCGTACTATCAAGTTAGCTTGAAAAGGCGCTGCTTTTCTTCTTTTTCATCAGCAACTATTGGTGATGAGGTAAAGCTAGTTTTTCCTTTAACGTATATGAATGAATCAGGAAAAGTTGTCCTAAAAACAGTTAATGAAGGTGATGAAGTTATAGTTATCTCGGATCAGATGGATTTACCATGTGGTAAAATTAGACTTAAAAAAGGTGGTTCATCTGCAGGACATAACGGATTAAAGAGTATGCTTAGTTTTCTTCCAAATAACTTTACTAGAATGTATATTGGAGTTGGAAGACCTAAAGAGGGAGTGAGTGTACCTGATCATGTACTTTCAAAGTTTAGTGAAGAAGATAGAGCCTTAGTTGATAAAGCTGAAGAGAAAGCTGCATCAATTTTAGAAAGCTTAATTAAGGGTGAAGAGAGCTTTGCCATTCTACAAGGTCAAGCAAATAGCTGGAGTGCAATTTGACAAATCTCTATAGTGTTGTATCAACATATTTATTAGTCCATAATATTGATAAAACTGAAAGACTTTATGTTGCTTTTAGCGGTGGTTCTGATAGCTTAGCACTTCTTTCTGTTCTCTCTAGTATTATGGCAACAAAGCCTATTGCTGTATATGTTGATCACAACATTAGGTCTCGTGAAGAACTTGATAGAGAAATTATCAAAAATAAAGAAAACTGCGATAAACTTGGTGTTAAATTGCTAATTCATACCCTCGAAGAAGGTGAAATTGAAGCACTATGTAAAAAGGAAAAGATTACAGTTGAAGCATCAGCAAGATCATTGAGATACTCTTTTTTTGATAATCTTGATTCCTATGTAGTAACTGCCCACAATAAAGACGATCAAGAGGAATCTGTTTTTATGAAATTATTAACAGGTTCAACTTTTCAATCACTTTCTGCAATAAAAAGTAAAAGAGGAAAGTATCTTAGACCTTTAATTAGTGTAACAAAGGCTGAAATTGAAGCTTATTGCAGAGAAAATAACTTATCTTATTCTTCTGACTCAACTAACTCTGAGCTATTTTGTTTAAGAAATAAAATTAGGCACTTAGTAATGCCAACTTTAAGTAGTGATATTAAAGAGAGTTTATTTAATATTTCTCAAAATGTTGAAGCCTTTTTAAATCGAATTGAGATTATTTCCTTTCAAGACTATGTTCTATACAAAACTATAAATCGTAGTTTACTAATTAATGCACTTCCGCTTCAAAGAGATATTTCATTAATTAATTTACTTTCTCAATTTACTTCAAGAAGAATTACAAAAGGGGAACTTGATAGTTTTTACTTAAATTCAATAACAAAGAGAAGCTTTGAAACAAATGACTACATTGTTACATTCAAAGATGATGTAATTAGGGTTTATCCTCCAAACTTTTATTTTTCTACAAAACTTTCTTTAAATAAAGAATTTATGAATTGTATTTTTTGTAAAAGTGATGGTAAGGACTCATTACTTTTACCAAATGAAGATTTAATTATTCGAGTATCTGAAGAAGGTGATGAGATAGAAACAAAGGATAAAAAAGTAAAGGTAAAAGAATTACTTAGCTCTATGAAAATACCTTATTGCTTTGTTGTATGTTCAAAAAGTGAAATTGTTGGTGTATTTGCTAAGTGTTTTGGGGGTAAAAATAGAATTTCAAGGCGCTTAATTTGTGGTAATTGGCAGCTTTTACCACGTTATGATGTGATTTGTAAAACCTTGCTTGAATGTTGATACATATTTCTTTATATTAAGAATAATATTATTTTTAAAGGTATGATAATGGACGAAAATAAAGATAAAGAACCGATAAACGATCAAAAGCCTAGTGAAAGTGAAAAGGATAAAACTCCTACACAAAACACTGAGGGGGAAGATAAAAATAAGAAAAAAAAGAAAGATAATGTTTACGACCAATATAAATATTGGGGAAGTGAAAAAGGGGATGATGGTAAACTAAAGGGTGGTCCAAAGGGAAAACTTACTTTATTTATCTTCATTGCTCTCATTCTTAGCTTTGGATTTTTATTTTTCAACGAATCAAGGATGGCTAAACCTCAAGAGGTTACCTATACAACTTTCGTAAAGGCTGTTGAAAATGGTAGTGTTTTAAAGGCTGATATAAAGGACGAATCCCAAGTAACATTTACAACCCTAAATGGAACTACTGCTACTTGTAGAATACCTTACTATGATTCAAAGCTTCTTGATTTACTAAAAGAGAATAATGTTGAAGTAGTTGGTTCTGTACAAGGAGTTTCCTTCTTATACATATTCTTACAGCTTTTCCCTTGGTTAATCTTTGGCTTTATTATGTTCAACCTCTACCGCCAAACTGGTGCAGCTGGTGGAAAAGGTATGATGGGTTCTCTTGGTAAGAGTAATGCTCATCAATATAATTCTAAGGATAAAAAGGTTACATTTAATGATGTTGCAGGTCAAAAGGAAAGTAAGTATGAGCTACAGGAAGTTGTAGACTTTCTAAAGAACCCTGAAAGATTTGCAAAAATTGGTGCAAGAATTCCTAAGGGTGTACTTTTAGTAGGTCCTCCTGGAACTGGTAAAACTTTACTTGCGCGTGCTGTTGCTGGTGAAGCAGGTGTAAATTTCTTCCATACCTCTGGTTCTGACTTCGTTGAAATGTTTGTAGGTATGGGTGCTGCACGTGTAAGAGATTTATTTGAAACTGGTAGAAAGAATGCACCATGTATCCTCTTTATTTATGAACTTGATGCAGTTGGTCGTTCACGTGGTAGTGGCCTTGGTGGCGGACACGATGAAAGAGAGCAAACTCTTAACCAGATTCTTGTTGAAATGGATGGATTCTCTTCTGATCCAGGAGTTATCGTAATTGCTGCTACAAACCGTCCTGATGTATTGGACCCTGCACTTCTTCGTCCTGGTCGTTTTGACCGTCAAGTTGTTGTTGACCTTCCAGATGTTCAAGAGAGACTTGATATTTTACGTATCCACTCAAAGAAAGTTAAGTGTGATGACCAAATCGATCTTGAGAGAATTGCAAAAGCAACCCCAGGTTCATCTGGTGCTGATTTAGCAAACCTTGTTAATGAAGCTGCACTCTTTGCCGCAAGAGACAAGAGAGAAACTGTTTCAATGGCTGATTTCGAGAAGGCTCGGGATAAGATTATCTTAGGTGTTGCACGTGAAAGTAGATTTATGACAGCTGATGAGAAGAAGGCAACTGCTTACCATGAAGCAGGCCATACTTTACTTCACTACTACTTAAAGTATACAGATCCTCTCCATAAGGTTACTATTATCCCTCATGGTAGAGCACTTGGTCTTACAATATCACTGCCTGAGAAGGATCAATATACATTAAGAAAGGGGTACCTTTTAGATAGGATTGTAATTTGTATGGGTGGTTATGTTGCTGAAGATATTGTATATGGCGAAACAACTACTGGTACAAGTAACGATATTAAACAAGCAACTGATCTTGCTCATAGAATGGTTACTGAGTGGGGTATGAGTGATCTTGGATTTATTTCTCTAGCAAGTGAAGGTGAACCTCTATTCTTAGGCCGTGAAATTACTCAGAAAAAAGATTTCTCTGATCAAACAGCAACTAGAATTGATGAAGAAGTACAAAAGATTTTATCATCTTGTATGGCTACTTGTCGTGATATCCTTACAACTCATCGTGATCAACTTGATAAATTAACAGATGAGCTCTGTGAGAAGGAAACTCTTGATGATAGTGAAATTAGAGTACTTCTTGGTTTTGAACCACTAAAAAGTGAAAGTGAGTTAGTTTAAAAAATGGATATTAAACATAAAAGAAATTTCTGTATCATTGCTCATATCGACCATGGTAAGAGTACTCTTGCTGATAGATTTATCGAAAAGGCTCGTCTTGTTACAACAAGAGGGCCTATGGGTACTCAGCTTCTTGATAATATGGATATCGAAAAGGAGAGAGGAATTACCATTAAAAGCCAAGCTGTTACAATTCCTTATACAGCGAAAAATGGTGAAGAGTATGAACTTAATCTTGTAGACACTCCGGGACACGTAGACTTTACTTATGAAGTTAGCCGTGCTATTTCCTCCTGTGAAGGTGCCCTTTTGTTAATTGACGCTTCTCAAGGTGTTGAAGCACAAACTCTAGCAAATCTATATCTTGCCATGGAGCATAACTTGGAAGTTATTCCAGTTATCAACAAAATTGATCTTCCTAGTGCAGATATCCCAGCATGCTTACATCAAATTGACCATGACCTTGGTTTAGATCCTGACATGGCTTGCTATGTTTCTGCAAAGACAGGTGAAGGTGTTGATACTCTTTATGAAGCTATTGTAAATAATATTCCATCACCTGAAGGAAAGGATACAGATCCATTGAAGGCTTTAATCTTTGATAGCCACTATGATCCTTATAGAGGTGTAATAGTTCACTGTCGTCTTTTCTCTGGTACTCTTAAAACTGGTGATGAAATTAAATTTATGCACTCTGATGCTGTGTATAAGGTTGAAGACTGTGGAATTTTCCAGTTACAACTTGTTACTAAGGGTGAATTAAAAGCTGGTGATGTAGGATACTTTATTGCAGGTATTAAGACAATTAGTGATATCAGAGTTGGTGATACTGTAACGGGAATTAAAAATCCAGCAGATAAACCACTAGAAGGCTTTAAGGAAGTTAAGCCTGTAGTCTTTTCGTCAATCTATCCTGTTGATAGTAATGACTATGAAGAGCTACAGGAAGCAATTGAACGCTTAAAGCTTAATGATGCATCACTTGTATATGAAAAGGATAATTCTGCTGCTTTAGGTTTTGGCTTTAGATGTGGATTCTTAGGTATGCTTCACCTTGAAGTAATTCAAGAAAGAATTGAAAGAGAATTTGATCTTTCAATTGTCTTTACTTCTCCATCTGTAAGATACATCGTTCATATGAAGAATGGTGAAACTCTCTACATTGATAACCCACTTGAGTATCCTGAGGTAATGCGAATTGATTACTCAGAAGAGCCTTATATTCAAGCTAATATTATTACACCAACTCAATTCGTTGGTCCTATTATCTCTCTTTGTCTTGAAAAGAGAGGTGTGCAAACTTCAATGAATTATCTTGATGAGAAGAGAGTTGAGCTTGTCTATGAAATGCCACTTGCAGAGGTTCTCTTTGACTTCTATGATCGCTTAAAGAGTATCTCAAGAGGATATGCTTCCTTTGACTATGAAGTCATTGGATATAAGAAGACGGATTTAGTTCGCTTAGATATCTTAGTTAACTCAGAACCAGTTGATGCTCTATCGCAGTTAGTTTTTAAAGATAATGCACAATCTAGAGGTAGAATTGTTTGTGAACGCTTAAAGGATGAAATTCCTAGACAGCAATTTAAGATTGCAATTCAAGGTGCTATTGGAGGAAATATTATTTCTCGTGAGACTATTTCTGCTTACCGAAAGGATGTAACTGCTAAGTGTTATGGTGGTGATATCTCAAGAAAGAGAAAACTCCTTGAAAAGCAGAAGGAAGGTAAGAAGAGAATGAAGATGGTTGGTAATGTTGAAATTCCACAGCAGGCCTTCCTAGCAGTATTAAAAACTAACGAAGATAAACAATAAAATATTTGCCACCATTTGGTGGCAATTGTTTTACTTCAGCTTATCTTGGAATTCTGTAATATTTTTATTAGTTCCACATATATACATGCTATCGGAAGAGTAAAGCATCGTTTTTGGTGTAATATTACCTGTAGCTTTACCATCGTGTACGATAGCAATTAAGTTAAGGTTGTATTTCTGTCTTAAGTTAATTTCTTCAACTGTCTTTGAATCAAAGATATATGGAACCTTCATCTGAATAATAGAAAAATCATCAGAAAGTGGAAGAATATCCTCTGTAAGTGCATTAGTAACTGAATAGGCTAAGCGCTTTGCAATATCGATTTCAGGGAAGATTATTTCTGCACCAATTTTTTCTAGAATCTTTGCATGGTCATCGCTATTTGCTTTACAGACAACTCTTTTAACTCCGAGTTCAATTGCATTTAGTGCAGCAAGAATACTTGCTTCAATATCTTTACCAATACCAATTACTACTACATCAGCATCATTAAGTCCACACTCTGCTAGGGATTCCTTGTTAATACTATTCATAATATAAACATCAGCACCTAATTTGCTAATTGACTCTAATACTGTCTCATCCTTATCAATTGCTATTACCGACTGCCCTAATTCAAGAAGTGTTTTTGCAACTTGGTATCCAAATCTACCAAGTCCAATTACAGCAAATGTTCTATAATTTTTCATCCTACTATTACCTTTCCCTCTAGATAATTTACATGTTTTATATCAGTAGCAATACAACTAAGTATAGTGAGTATTCCTACACGACCAATATACATAAGCAAAATAATTATAATCTTACTCAAAGGAGAAAGCAATACAGTGATATTTTGGCTAAGTCCTACAGTTGCTAGTGCACTAGTTACTTCATAAAATAATGCAGAGAGTGGAATGTCTGGTTCAATAAATGCTAAAATAATACAGGAAATAAAGATTGTAAGAATAGCAAATAAAAAGATAAATAAAGCTTTAATAATAGTATCCTTACTAATAAATCGTTTAAAAGCAATGAAATCTTTTCCTCTCAAAATTGAAAGACTTGAGCCTAAAGCTGTAAATAATGTTGTTGTTTTAATACCACCACCAGTTGAACATGGAGATGCACCAATAAACATTAATAAAATTGTTAATAGGTATGCTCTAGGTGTTAGTAGGCTTTGGTCAAAGGAACAGAACCCCGCTGTTCTAGTTGTTACAGCTTGAAAGAAGGCTTCAAGAGGAGAAAGCTTTTGAGTTAAAATAAAACCAAGTGTTCCTAATAATAATAAAATAGCTGTAACAAGTAATACTATTTTTGAGTGAATACTCAATCTTATTCTCTTTCCCTTCTTTGTAAGTAACTCCTTTAATACAATAAAGCCAAGACCACCAACAATAATTAAAAATGAAACTGTAAGCAGTACTACTGGGTTATCATGGTAATTAATTAAAGAAGTTCCAAATAAATCAAAGCCCGCATTATTAAAAGCTGATACAGATGTAAAGAGTGCTATGAAAATTCCTTTTATTCCAAAGTCTTTAAAAAACGGAAAGGCTAGGGCAATAGCTCCAATAACTTCACAAATAAGTGTTGTTAATATTACGAACTTAATAATAGTTTTAATATTTGTTCTGTTATCAAGGCCGAAAGATTCACGAATTAGAAGTTTGTTTTTAAATGATAAATTACCATTTGTAACTGTAATAATGCTTACAAGTAAAAGAGCGTATCCTAGGCCTCCAATTTGAAATAGAGACATTAATACAATTTGTCCGAAGGTTGTTAGCGTAACTGAAACATCTATTGGAGATAGTCCTGTTACGCAAACTGCTGAGGTTGCGACAAATAATGCATCTAAAAATTTAATATTTTCATTTGATGAAATAGGAAGTAATAGTAATATTGTTCCAATTACTATTAAGGATACAAAACCCATAGCAAGTAAAAAGGAAGATGGTATTTTCTTAATTCTTTGTCTTAATTTTGAAATATCCATAGATTTAATTATAACTTTTTTTCTTTCATTGTTTAAGTCTGATATTGTTAATTAAAAAAAAGTAGTTAAAATAGAAAAATAAGAGGTTTTTATGGGTACACAAATTGATAAGTTTGGAACACTAAGTGATGGAAGAGAAGTTGATAAAATAACTATTAAAGATGGATCTTGTGAAGTTTCAATATTAACATTGGGTGCAATTTTGCAATCATTTAAATATACACTTTCAGATAATAGTGTTCGCCAGGTTATCTCAGGTAGTGATGAGCTTGACAGTTATGTTGATGATTCAACATATAAGGGGCAAATTGTAGCTCCATTTGCTAATAGAATCAGAAACGCAGAGTTTAATCTTAATGGTATTAAATATACATTAGATAAGAATAATGGTAAGAATAATCTTCATAGTGGAAGTGCTAATACTGGCTACCAAATTTGGAATGTACTATTTCAAACACCTAATGGGGTTGTATTAAATACCTCTACAAGGGATGGGGAGGGTGGCTTTCCTGGAAACATTGGAATAACAGTAAAATATACTCTAACTAATAATACTCTCTCAATTAGCTATACAATGAGTAGTGATAGAGACTGTGTAGTTAATCCTACTAACCATGCATACTTTAATTTAAATGGTGAAAACTGTGATGCAAGAGAGATGAGTATATTAATTGATGCAGATAAATATACAAGAACAGATAGTGAATTAATACCTCTTTCTATTGATAATGTTGATTCTGACTACGATTTTAGAACACTCAGAAAAATTAATGCTAAACGTAATGGTATTTACGATACTTGTTTTGTACTTAACTCTGGAAGAGCTGCAGTTGTAAGAGGAGAGGATTTAGAAATGGTTGTAACAACTGACCGCCCATGTATCCAGCTCTATACAGGAGAATTCTTCTCCTCTAAAGCATCAAGAGGTAAAGGAGATGCATTTGCTGCAATTGCTCTAGAAACTAGCTCCCACATTGATCCAATGAATTGTGGAAGATTAAATGATGTTTTGTTGAAAAAGGGTGAAGTATTTAGATCTCAAACAGATTACTCTCTTAAGGAGATAAAGAAATGAATGTTAAGTTAATTGGTATTACAGGTGGCTCTGGTAGTGGTAAGAGTACTGTTGTAAAGAAAATTTCTGAAGCACACCATGATAGTGTTTGTATTGCACAGGATAACTACTATAAGAGTGCAGCTTTTGTAAATAATCATAATATTACTGCATTTAACTTTGACCATCCTGATGCCTTTGATATGGATTTAATGCTTCAAAACCTTATTGATTTAAAGAATGGTAAAGCTATTGATATGCCTCAATACGACTTCGTAAATCATAGAAGAAAGGAGGAAACACTTCACATTGAACCTAAAACAATCATTATTGTTGATGGTCTTATGGTTTTGTATGATAAGAGAATTAGAGATTTACTCGATTTAAAACTCTATGTAGATACTCCATCTGATATTCGTTTTGTACGTCGTTTACAACGTGATATTAAGGAAAGAGGTAGAACTGTTGAATCAGTAGTTGAACAATATATTAATGTTGTACGTCCTGGACACTTTAATTTTATTGAACCATGTAAGGAGTTTGCTGATTTAATTATTCCTGAGGGTGGTTATAATGAGCATGCACTGGATGTAATTATTAAATACATTCAAACAGTTGCAAACCAACTTTAATCTTTCTTTTTAAAAACTATATAATCCTTTTTTATTTGTTCAAACGAAAAGCTTTCTGGGACATTATCAACACCTCCTAGGAAGCTTTTTCTACATCTTCCTATTCTAGCAAATCCTAAAATAGTACCCTTTATTATTCCATGCTTTTCAACAGCTTTAACGAAGTATTCACTACATGTTGGAATGTATCGACACTTACCATGACCCATGATTGGTGATAGATATAATCTATAAAAGTAAACTGGGATTAAAAATATCTGGGTCAATATTTTCTTCATACACCAAAGCTTAAGATTATTAATCTTTTGTTGCAACTAGTTGTATTTTGAAAGTATCATTAAAGAGTTATGAAATTAAGTGAAAAATTAGTAAAAACGTTATATACAGGCCCTCAAAGTGTTATTTCTGTCACTGGAGGCGGTGGTAAAACTTCAACATTAAGGTCCCTTGCCTCAAAGTTTAAAGAAATGGGGCTTTCTGTATTAATTACTACTACAACAAAGTTTCAAGGTCCTAAGCAGTTTAATTGGGGCTTAGATTACTCGTTTTCAGAGGAAGCAGATATTTTAAGTCATGAAATAAAGAAGGGTGAGGTAGTATATTTTGCAAAACGCAGTGTGGTTGATATGAAAAAATATACATCTCCAAGATTGGAAATATTATCTCTTCTTACAAAACGCTTTGATGTAACAATTATTGAAGCAGATGGAGCTAAAATGCTTCCATTAAAGCTACATACTCAAAGAGATCCTGTGATAATTGATGAAACAACTGCAACCCTTGCTATTATGGGAGCATCTGCCCTAAATGATAGAGCAGATAATAATTGCTTTGGTTTTTCAGGTGATGATATAGCCTCAGTTGAGTTTTATCAAAAGCTAATAGACCATGAAGAAGGTGTATTGAAGGATGCAAAAGGTATTAAGTTAATTTTGATAAATCAATGTGATTTAATTAGTGATGTATCTGTCTTTAAGCGTTTAAATGCTCCTTGTGAAATAGTTCTTGGGTCAATTAATGAGGATAAAGTTTATGTTTGAAATAGCAAGTGAGCTTGAGAAAAAGAATTTACCCTTTGCCTTAGTAACTATTATAAGAACAAATAATATTGTGCCTAGAAAAAGTTCTCGTATGATTGTGCTTCCAAATGGAGAGAGTTATGGAACTGTTGGAGGCGGGGACGCTGAAAGAATTGCAAAGAAAAAGGCACTTGAAGCGCTAGAAAAAAAGGAAAATGTTAGTTTTAAAATAATGCTTCCTAAGGGAGAAGTTGAAATGATTTGTGATGTTGTTAAATGTGCAAGAAAACTATACATAGTTGGATATGGTCATGTTGGAAAAGCAATAGGAGAACTACTATATAAAGCAGGATATAGCATTCATATCTTTGATAGAGAAAAAAAGGAGTGTGATTATGCTGCTGAAATTAAGTATGGTTCATCTTGGATGAAAATATTTGAAAATATAGTAATTGATAAGGATTGTGCTGTTGTAGTTACCTGCCATGATAAGGAGGAGTTACTATCATGCGTTGATTTTTCAAAAGCATTCTACGTTGGTCTTCTTTCATCAAGAGCTGGTTCAATGAAGTTTTCTTCTTCCTACTATGCGCCAATGGGCCTTGATATCAAGGCAGAAAACCCAGAGGAAATTGCAATTAGTGTAGCAGCTGAAATATTAAAGGTAGAGCGACATGGTAGTGGCTTAAGTATTTCAAGAGATATAAGAAAATCTATTTTAGTTAGAGGTTGTGGTGATTTAGCTACTGCTGTAATGATAAGGCTTCATAATGCGGGCTACAATGTAATTGGAGTTGATATTGAAAAACCTACTCAAATTAGAAGAAATGTTAGCTTTGCAGAAGCAATCTATGATTCTTATCAAGTTGTATCAGGCGTAAAGGCTCTTAAAATTGATAATCTTGAGAGGCGTTTTGATCTATGGAAAGAAGGTATCATTCCTATATTTGTAGATGAAAAGTTAGAGCAACTTGAGGACATTGCTCCAACTGTAATTGTTGATGCAATAATTGCCAAAAAGAATTTAGGAACACGCATCGATATGGCTCCACTTGTTATTGCACTTGGTCCAGGTTTTGAGGCCGGAGTTGATGCTCACGTAGTAATTGAGACTCAAAGAGGCCACTCTCTTGGTATGATTATTAAAAAGGGTAAGGCTCTTGAAAATACCGGAATTCCTGGCTTAATTATGGGCTATGGAAAGGAGAGAGTAATTAGAAGTCCGGAAAGTGGTGCCTTTACTGGCTTAAAGACCTTTGGTGATATTGTTAAAAAAGGTGATGTAATTGCCAAAGTAAATGACACACCAATTCTTGCAACAATTGATGGTATGGTTAGAGGTATGCTTAGAAGTGGCTTAGATGTTACGCCTGGCTTTAAAGTTGCTGATATCGATCCGAGAGGTGAAGGCGTTAAGTATAATGAGCCAAGTGACAAGGCAAGAGCAATCGCTGGTGGTGTACTTGAGGCTGTTGATTCTTTTTTTAGGGTAAATAGTTAATTGTTTAAAGAAATGAAATGAATTATGCTATGTGCTATGGATACAATTGATTGTATAAAGAGAGTAAGAAAAAGTGCATTAACTCTTTCTTTAATGAGTGATAGTCAAAGAAATAGCCTTCTTGAAAAGATTAAGAAGGCTCTAGATGAAAATAGATTTGAGCTAAAGAGTGCAAATGAAAAGGACATTAATAGTGCAAGAGAAAAGGGTATTAGTGATGCTGTTTTGCATCGTTTAGTTTTCGATGACCAAAAAATTAACTCTTGTTTAGATTCTCTTTCATCTGTAATTAAGCTTGAGTGCCCAACAGGTAAAAAACTAGCTGTTAGAGAGCTTGATGAAGGTTTAATTTTAGAAAAAGTATCATACCCACTTGGCGTAATTGGTATGGTATTTGAGGCACGTCCTGATGCAATGGTTCAAATTATTTCTCTAGCAATTAAAAGTGGTAATGGAATTATTTTAAAGGGTGGAAGTGAAGCGGCTAACACTAATAAAGCACTTAGAAGTGTTATACATAGTGCTTTAGTAGATGATGATTATATCCTACTTTTAGAGAGTCATAGTGATGTTGATCAAATGTTAAAGATGGAAGGTGACATTGATTTAATAATCCCTCGTGGCTCAAATAAATTCGTAAAGTACTGTATGGATAATACTAATATCCCAGTAATGGGTCATGCTGACGGAATTTGCTCAATATATGTTTCTGATAAGGCAGATTTAGATTTAGCTATAAATGTGATTGTTGATAGTAAGATTCAATACCCTGCAGCATGTAATGCCGTTGAGACACTATTAATAAATGAGTCTATAGCACCTTCGTTTTTACCTGTATTAAGAGATGCTTTAGTAAGTAATGGTGTAAAGATTCACGGAGATGAAGAGGTTTGTAAGTATATCGATGTAATTAGGGCAACAGATGGTGAATACGATATGGAGTATCTTGCCTTAGAACTTAATATCAAGATTGTGAAAACCTTAGAGGAAGCAATTAACCATATTGCTATGCATTCATCACACCATACAGATTGTATTATTAGCACTGATAGGGAAGAACAGCTTACCTTCTTTAACTGTGTTGATTCTGCCGATGTTTTTGCAAACTGTTCAACTAGATTTGCTGATGGATTCAGATTTGGTCTTGGCGCTGAGGTTGGTATTTCAACTGGAAAGCTACATGCACGTGGTCCTGTAGGTTTAGAGGGATTAACAACTTATAAATACCAATTAACTGGTACAGGTCAAGTTGTAAAGGATTATACCGGTGCTAATGCTAAGCATTTTACACATAGGGAGCTAATGTGATGCGTGATTTTTCATCATTTAAAAGAGTTGTAGTAAAAGTTGGCACTAATTTACTTTCATCAGCAGATGGAATTGATGAAAAGCGTATTGATTCTCTATGTTCTCAAATTGCTGATTTAAGAGATATGGGTTATCAAGTACTACTTGTTACTTCTGGTGCTATTGGGCTGGGTGCTAAGGAGATAAAACATAAAAATAGAGTTGTGCATATTCCTATGCGTCAAGCTTGTGCTGCAATTGGACAGCCAATTTTGATGGAGCACTATAGAAGGGCTTTTAGTCAGCATAAGATAGTATGTTCTCAAGTACTGTTAACTAGAAATGATTTAAATAATAGAAAAACATATAATAACTTACGTAGTAGTGTTTCAACCTTGCTAGCCCTTGGTATCGTTCCTATTTTTAATGAAAATGATGTTATCTCTACAGCTGAAATAGGATCTGCTTTTGGTGATAATGATAGAATGAGTGCAATGGTTGCTTCAAAAATTGATGCTGATTTACTTATTTTATTAACTGATATCGATGGCCTTTATACTGGTAATCCAAAGAGCGATAAGAATGCGGTATTAATCAAGGATATTGTTAAAATCGATTCTACTATAATGGCATATGCAAAGGGAGCGGGCTCAACATTTTCAACAGGTGGTATGAAAACTAAGCTTTTAGCTGCTTCAATTGCATCTATGGCATACTGTGGAACAGTTATTGCTTCAGGATACGAAAAGGATATTTTAGTTAGAATCTTAAAAGGTGAGGAGATTGGTAGCTATGTTCACCCTGGACGAAAGTTAAACCAGAGAGAGCGTTGGATTATCAACAACTCACATATGGGTACTATCTATGTTGATGAAGGTGCAAGACAAGCACTATTTGGTCACCATAGCTTACTTCCATCAGGGGTTACTAGAGTTGATGGAGTTTGGGAAGTAGGTGATGTAGTTGCAGTAGGAGGCCCTGACGGAAGAGTTTTTGCAAAGGCTGTTCCTTACTTTAATTCAACAGAGACAGCTTTGATGATGGGGCATAAGAGTCAAGAAATTGAATCAATTATTGGAGAAGGTAAAAAAGATTGTATCTTTAGACCTGAAGATGTGGTATTTTTAAACGATGCAGAGTCACTATAGGACAGTAATTAGAAAACAAGATATTGGTATGCGTATTTCAGCTCTCTATAGACAGCAACAGTTATCTATAGGGATTTTGGATGTATCAAGTGTAGAAATATTAAAAGAAACTATCGATTGGTATATTCAAAATATGAATTGCTCTATCCATGTTATTATGCTTGAAGAGCGTTATGAGGAGTATTCATTTGATGAACTATACCCTGATGTTTCCTTTGTACTGTTTAAAACTCTTGTTAGTTTAGGCGAACAGATTAATGCCTTTGCTAATGAATGCTATGCAACATACTTTTTAGTTGTTAGATCTGATATCCAGATGATTGGTTTTTCAGGTTCTACTTTACTTTCATTAATGCTTGATAAGCGTCATCCTGCCTGCATTACTCCTATAATGCTTAATTTGGATATGGAAGTGCTTCCTACAATTAGAACTCCTTATATAAAAGGCCGTGAAATTGTACCAATGTCATTTGAACCTCCAATTGAGATTGGTAAAACGGCTTTAAATTTATACCCTGTTATGGGAATAGGGCTTTATGATAGAGCACTATTTCAACGTTTAAGAGGTTTTGATGAGGAAATTGTAGGGGAGTACTACCAGCTTTTGGACTTTGGCATTAGAGTACATCTCTTTGGATATAGTTTATTTACATTTTCTGATTTCGCTGTTCGTTTTTCTCAAAAGCATTCAATAATTGAAGATCGTTCTGAGTGCGAAGGAATGGAAAGATGCTATACAAGAGCTTTATCTATTCATCGTATTGCAGGAAAGAACGTAGTTGAAAAATGGAAGCCTTACGTTGATAAAAAACTATTAAAGGAAGAGGTTAAGAGCAAGCAGATTATTTTGCAAAAGACTGACTTCTTTACTTTAATTAAGGAATGGGGCTATGAAGAGTCTTAGTACAATTATCCTCTTTTTATTCTTTATTTTCCCACTTTTTTCAAATCCTTTTAAAAGTGATATTTCGCTTGTTGTTATTGATGCAGGTCACGGAGGAAAGGATCCTGGTGCTGTAAGTGGTGATATTGAAGAAAAGGATATTGTATTAAATGTTTCAAAATATTTATTTGATGCATTAAAAGATAAGGTTAATTGTGTATTAACAAGAGATAGAGATGAATACCTTTCTCTACAAGAGCGTTGTGATTTTGCAAATTCTCAGGATTTTGATGTAAATGGATTTCCCATCTTCATTTCTATTCACGTTAATGCAGCTTCTAGTAACTTGGCTAGTGGATTTGAAATATACATTAAGGATGATCAAAAAAGACTAGCATTGTTATCAAGTAAAACATCAAATAGACTAATTAGTATTTATGCTCCATACAATAATACTATTGTTAATTCTTATATAAATAGTGTTAATTCACATCTTGCATCATTAGTTAGCTCGTCTATTAGTAAAACATTTCCTCAATATAAGAATAGGGGAGTTAAAGAAGGTGATTTATGGGTGTTAAATCAAACCTTTATGCCATCCCTTTTAATTGAAATTGGGTTTATCACCAATGAGGATGATAGAGAAAAGTTAACCAATATTAATTGGCAGAAAAAAATGGCAGATGCAATTGCATCGGCCATCTTAAACTATTAATTCTTCTTTTCAGCTTTAAGCTCTTTAATTAAGTTAAGCTTTAGATCCTTCAAGTTTTCAGAAAGAGATACTTTATAAATGTGTGGGTTTATCTGTCTCTTATAACTCTTATGGAACTGTAGTAGTGATACTTG
>JAQYFM010000194.1 GCA_028723145.1 Spirochaetales bacterium
AGTGTGATGCATGTCAGACACTTTTAGAGCCAACAGAGTTAATTAACCCACATTGTTCTGTATGTGGTACAACTCCAGAGGTAAGAAAGACAAAACACCTCTATATCGATCTTCCAAAAGCACTTCCTTTACTTAAGGAGTGGATGGAGAAGGCTTCAGTTGAAGGTTTCTGGGCTAAGAATGCAATCCAACTTACTAACTCATGGATTCGTGATGGCTTAAAGGAAAGATGTATTACTCGTGACCTTAAGTGGGGTATTCCAGTACCAAAAGAAGGTTATGAAAATAAAGTATTCTATGTATGGTTTGATGCTCCTATTGGTTATATTTCTATTACAGCTAACTATACAGATAACTGGAAGTATTGGTGGCAAGATCCTGAAAACACTGAGCTTTTCCAATTTATCGGTAAGGATAATATTCCTTTCCATACTGTAATTTTCCCATCCTCATTACTTGCAACAGGTGAAAACTGGACAATGCTTCACCATATGTCCTCTACTGAGTATTTAAACTATGAAGGTGGTAAGTTCAGTAAATCACTTGGTATTGGTGTCTTTGGTAATGACGTTCAGGAAACAGGAATCCCTGCAGATGTTTGGAGATTCTATATGTTCTTCAATCGCCCTGAAAAGAGTGATGTTAACTTCTCTTGGGCTGATTTCCAGGAAAAAGTTAATGGTGAGTTAATTGGTAACCTCTCTAACCTTGTTAATAGAACCTTAACATTCGTTTCAAGATTCTATGATGGTAAAATCCCAGAGGGTAGTCTTGATGAAGAGTTAGTTGCTCAAATTAAGGCAAAGGAAGAAGAAATTACAAATCTCTTAGAGAGAGCAGAAGAAAGAGATGCACTTCGTGCAATCTTTGCTCTTTCAGATATTGGTAACAAGGCTTTTCAAGCAGGTGAACCATGGAAGATGAGAAAAGAAGATCCAGCTAAGGCTGCATCACTTTTAAGAACTCTTTGCTTCTTAATCCGTGACCTTGCTGTTATGATTCAGCCATATATGCCTACAACAAGTAAGACTATTCTTTCCTTCTTCTCTAAAGTAGATGCATCTTGGGACCAAGTATCATCATTTGAGGGTGTTGAGACTATTTCTGGTGTAACACTCCTTTTCTCAAAGCTTGAAGATGATTTTGTTAATGCTTTAAAGGAAAAGTATTCTGGTTCTCAAGAAGAAAGACAGAAAGAAGTTAAAGAGAAAAAGACAAATAAGGAAGAAAAGAAAATGAATAATAGTGAAGAAAAAGAGATGAGCATTGCTGATCAATTTGCTCACAAAGTAATCTTAAAGGTTAGTAAGATTGTTAATGTTGAAAAGCACCCTAATGGTGATATCCTCTATATTTTAAAGCTTGATTGCGGTGAAAGTGAAGAAAGAACAATTGTATCTTCAATTGTACCTTATTACACACCTGAAGAGCTACTTGGACACAACATTGTATTAGTATCAAACCTCAAGCCAGCTAACTTCAGAGGTGTTAAGAGCTATGGTATGCTTCTTGCTGCAAGTGATCCAGATGCTCCAGAGCATACAACTTGTGAAGTACTCTTTGCTGATGAATTTGAGCCAGGAACAGTGCTTGAATTTGATAACCAAGGTGAAGTAGAGAAGGTAACAACATATGTTAAGCCTGATCATTTCTTTGCTCTCCCAATTTATGCAGAAAATGGTGAGATTAAAGTCGATGGTAAAGCACTTGGCTTTGGTGGTAAACACCTTACTTCTAAGAAGTATTTAAATGGACCAGTTGGTTAATATTAACGAAATACCACTTTCAAAATTAAGTTGTGAAAGTGTATTTCAATCTCCATTTTGGTCTTTTGTTAAAGCACCTTTATGGTCTTCATATGCCTTCAGCTACAAAACAAAAAGTGCTGAAGGCACTTTTCTAATTTTAGTAAGAAAGATATTTTTATCATATTCAATTGCTTACATACCATTTAATTTAAATAATCTAGATTGCAATGTGCTCTGCGAAATAGCAAAAAAGGTTAAAAAAGTAATTAAAGAAAATGTTATTTTACTTCGCTTTGATTTACCATACTACTCTGATAATTTTATTTTTAATAAGAAATTACATCGTTGCAAATATTCAATACAACCAGAGAGTTCAATAGTAATTAATCTAACTCAAGAGCTTTCATTTAAAAAAAGGGTATATAGGAATTTAAAGAAGGAAGAAGGTGTAGCAATTTCTCTTTGGAATGGAGATGATAAAGATTTTTCTGCTTGGTATGATAGCTATGTAGAAACATCAAAAAGAGATAACTTCCAAGCAAGAAGTAAAGCATACATTAAGAAATTTTTAAACTATAATAAAGGTGATGTAAAACCTCTTTTATACCTTGCAAAGTAT
>JAQYFM010000195.1 GCA_028723145.1 Spirochaetales bacterium
CTATGAAGTAATTGATATTGCATTTTCTTCTGAAACTCATGAGAAATATGTAGTTTATCGTGCACTATATGGTGACCATGCGCTCTATATTCGTCCTTATGATATGTTTGCATCTTTAGTTGATCAGAAAAAATATCCAAATGCTGACCAAAAATATAGGTTTGAATTAGTTAACTGAGGAAGGTTTTCTTACTATTAGGTATATCATTATAGCTAAGCATAAGATACCTAGTACGCCTCCAATTATACTTCCTTGTCCAATAACTAATGATCCAACTTGATAGATAATAAATGAGACAATATAAGCAAATATGCATTGATAGGAAATTGCAATTAAAAGCCATTTTCTATCATTCATCTCTCTTTTAATTGCACCTATTGCAGCAAAACATGGTGCACAAAGTAAGTTAAATACTAAGAATGATAAGCCTGAAAGAGATGTAAATCTTGATGCCATAGTTCCCCAAATCTCAACTCCATCCTCAGCAACCTCTGCAAAGCCAAATAGAATACCAAATGTTGATACAACATTTTCTTTTGCAATTAATCCAGTAATTGTTGCCACAGCTGCTTCCCAGTTACCCCATCCAAGTGGAGAGAAAATCCAGGCAATCATGTTACCAATTACAGCAAGAATTGAGTTATTTAAATCCTCAACCATAGTAAATGCCCCATCTTCAAAACCAAATGCTTGTAAGAACCATAGGATAATTGCAGAAATAAGGATAATTGTTCCAGCCTTCTTAATAAATGACCATCCTCTTTCCCACATTGATCTCAACAAATAGGAAAATGTTGGTAAATGGTATTTAGGTAATTCCATAACAAATGGTGCTGGATCACCTAAGAATAATTTTGTTTTTTTCAAAATCACTCCTGATACAATTATTGCTCCAATACCTATAAAGTATGCAACTGGAGCAACCCACCAAGCACCTCCAAAGACAGCACCTGCGATTAATGCAATAATAGGAAGTTTAGCACTACATGGTATGAATGTTGTTGTCATAATTGTAAGTCTTCTATCCCTTACATTTTCAATAGTTCTTGATGCCATAATTGCAGGAACACCACATCCAGTTCCTATTAACATTGGGATAAATGACTTACCGGAAAGACCAAATCTTCTAAAGATTCTATCCATAATAAAGGCAACTCTTGCCATATAACCACAGCCTTCAAGAAATGCTAAGAATAAGAAAAGAACAAGCATTTGTGGTAAGAATCCTAAAACAGCACCTACACCACCTATAATTCCTTCAACTATTAATCCAATTAGCCAATCAGCACATCCTATTGCTTCTAGAAATTGTGTAACAAATACTGGAATTCCAGGTAATGCAAGACCAAATAGGGACCATTCGTCACCAAATAAGCTATCATTTACCCAATCTGTCATTCCAGTTCCAATTGTAGAAATTGAAACGTAGTAAACTAAGAACATAACAACAGCAAATATCGGAAGGGCTAATAATCTATTTGTTACGACTTTATCAATCTTATCTGATTTAGACTCTCCTCTTTGTTTTTTCTTATAACAGCTTTTAATTAAAGAATTAATGTAAATATACCTTTCATTTGTAATTATTGATTCTGCATCATCATCAGCTTCTTTTTCAGCTTTTACAATATCAATTTCAATATGAGATAGGATTTCAGGTTTAATATTTAATTTTTCTATTACCTTTTTATCACGTTCAAAGATCTTAATAGCATACCATCTTTGAACTTCCTCACTCATATTATGTAAAGCAGCCTCTTCAATATGTGCAATAGCATGCTCAACTACACCAGAGAAAGTATGAGAAGGTATTATTTTTTCACTCTTTTTTGCACTATCAATAGCAGCCTGAGCAGCCTCCAAGACCCCAAGATTTTTCAATGCAGATATTTCACAAACTTTAACTCCTAACTCTCTTTCAAGTTCTGAAGTATTAATTTTATCTCCATTCTTTTTTACTACATCCATCATGTTTACCACTAAAACAACAGGAATGCCTAACTCAACAAGTTGAGTTGTCAAATAGAGATTTCTTTCTAGATTAGAACCATCAACAATATTCAAAATTACATTTGGTCTTTCTTCTACAAGGTAATCACGAGCAACAACTTCCTCTAATGTATAAGGAGAAAGAGAGTAAATACCAGGAAGGTCAATAACTTTAACATTATCATAATTCTTTAATTTTCCTTCCTTCTTTTCTACTGTTACACCTGGCCAGTTTCCAACATATTGATTAGAGCCTGTGAGAGCATTAAATAGTGTAGTCTTACCACTATTTGGGTTTCCTGCTAATGCAATTCTTATTTCCATTATTTCCACCTTTGATTAGTCTACACTAACCTTATCGTTAAAAATTTTTATTCCACCTCGATTAACTTAGCATCTTCTTTACGAATTGATAATTCATACCCTCTGACAGTTAATTCCATTGGGTCTCCAAGTGGTGCAATTTTACGAACTGTTATTTCAGTACCCTTTGTGATACCCATATCCATGATTCTTCGCTTAATAACACAAGAACCAGTTAGACGAACAACTTTACAAGTAAATCCAACCTTAATATCATTTAGTGTTGTCATTTATAACTCCTTTCAAACCATAATTTTATTAGCCATCTCACCTGAGATAGCGACTCTACAATCTTTAATATTTACAATTAAATTACTTGCATTCTTACTGATAACAACAATATCACTACCTGAAACAAATCCAAGATTTGCTAAAAATTTTCTAGTCTTTTCAGGCCCACCCACATGTTTAATTACATGTAATTCTCCACTCTGTGCAAATGTTAATGGCATCATGTCTTTCTCCAGTTAGCCTTAATTAACTAAATATAAGTTAGCAACAACTAACCATATTAGTCAATACTTTAGATTGATTTTTATACAATAACGTTTTACCTTAGTTCTTAAGGTGTAAAAATGAAAATTCAGGAATCTGCAGAAAACTATCTAG
>JAQYFM010000196.1 GCA_028723145.1 Spirochaetales bacterium
TCATGAAAAAAAAGTCACGTTTTAAAAGGTTAATTAAATATATTATTTTCATTTTACTGATTGCTGGAACTGTATATGGACTTAACTATTTTTTTGAATCTAGAGAAGCTGTAACATACACTCCTCCGATTACTCCAGTAACAGTTATAAAAGCTACACAAGGCAATATAGATAAAGGGATTAAGTTATCTACACACATTGAAGCAGACTCAATGATACCTGTAGTTCCATTTGTAAGTGGAACTATAGAAGAATATAACATCAAAGATAGTCAAAAAGTTGAAAAGGATGAAATTTTAGCAGTAATTGACCGTGATGCTTATTACCAGCAAATGCTTCAAGCAAAAGCTGGTTATCTTGCATATGAAAGTGCATATAAAAGAGTTAAAGAGTTAAATTCTTTAGGTGCTGCTACAGACCAGGATCTCGATACCGTTACTGCTCAGCGTGATGCAGCAAAAGCTCAATTAGAGCTTGCTAATTTACAACTATCATATACAGAAGTTAAAGCTCCTATAGCAGGAACAATTATAAAAGCACCTCAAGCAGTTGGAGATATTGCTTCAAATCAAGCACCAATTGCAGTTATTGCCGATTTAGATAACTTAGTTGTTAATGTTAGTGTTCCTGAAAAGTACTATAGAGCAATAAATTCAAATATAGAGAATTTAAGATTTTCAGTTAGTTCTAATAACTCAACTTCTAGTGCAACCTTAATTTCAATAGCACCTTTTATTGATCCAACAACTAAAACATTTAACATCAAATTAAAGATAGATGAACCATCACTATTTACAATTGGTATGTATGCAAAGGCAGAAATAATCTATGAGTCTAAAAATGATATCAAAGTACTTCCTCAATCAATAAGAAAAAGTGATGGCTCATTATATATTGTAGAAAATGAGGTCGCTAAACACATTACTTTTGTCCCAGAAATAGAAAATGATTCATTCTTCCAAGTACCACTAGGCTATGAAGATGCCTTCTTTATTGATGAAGGACACAATGATGTACTTGATGGAGAAAAGGTAAATATTAAGGAGATGTAAAGAGTGAAAATCGCACGTTACGCAGTAAAACATCCTGTTTACATCACAATGATATTAATCGCATTAATTGCGTTTGGTCTATACTCTGTTACAGGCTTAAATGTTGAATTCGTTGCGAATATGAATGTACCTCAAGCATTTGTAATTGCAGTATATCCAGGTGCATCAGCTGAAACAGTAGAAAGAGAAGTTATCGATATTATGGAAGAAGATTTTGTAACTCTTCCAAACTTCTCTTCAATGACTAGCAATGCATATGGCTCAATGGGTGTTGTTCAAATAGAGTTCTCGAATGGTGTTGATGCCTATGACCAATTAAATGAAATTAGAAATAGAATTAGGCAGTTATCTCCCAATTTACCTGCTGGCTTAAAAGGTGAACCTACTGTATTAGTAGGTGGTATGTCCATGCTTCCTATTATGACATTTACAGTAGATGCAGGTTCTGATTTAGTTGGAGCAACTAAATATATAAAAGATGAAATTATTCCTAAAATTTCACAGCTTGATGGAGTTTCAACTGTTGATGTTTCAGGAGGAACTGAAAACAAAGTAATAATTAGACTAAATACACAAGAACTAGTTAGTAAGAATATTTCTGTATTGCAAGTTTATCAAATGCTATCATATAGCAACTTAAATATTCCTCTTGGAACTGGTGAATATCAAGAGAAGAATACAGATATTAGTTTTGAAGGTTCTTATGATTCTCTTGATGACATTAGAAATCTTACTGTAGGAGCTAGCGAGGATGGTGTTTTAATTAAGCTTTCTGATGTAGCAACCATTGAATTTGAAGCTCTAGATCCTGATACAATTACAAAAAAAGATGGTAAAAACATCATTACTATCGATGTTTGTAAAAGAGAAGATGGAAACACATTAAAGATTACAAACCAAGTAAAAAAGATTATTGCTGAGGAAGAGATTAATAGTAATGGTGCATTAAAATTCAACATCATCTCTGATGACTCGAGAATGATAAATGCATCGTTAAGAAGTGTAATATCATCGGGTGTTTCTGGTGTATTAATTGCAATATTAGTAATTTTCCTCTGCTTAGGTGATCCAAAGGCAACAGGTACAATTGCTCTATCTATGCCTCTATCAATCTTCTTTACATTTATCGGTATGAAGGTTTGCAATGTATCAATAAGCTTAATGAGCTTATCAGGTATTGTTATTGCCCTAGGAAGTATCGTAGATGGTTCTATCGTAATGCTTGAGCAAACCTACATGTACTATAACCAGAAGAAGGATGGTAACT
Organism: Spirochaetales bacterium; assembly: GCA_028723145.1. Lineage (GTDB taxonomy): Bacteria > Spirochaetota > Spirochaetia > Sphaerochaetales > Sphaerochaetaceae > Bullifex. The sequence continues at coordinate 2,320 of JAQYFM010000196.1, forward strand.
ACTTATATACAGTTAACAAATGTATATACAATGCAAGTGATACAGTTGCAGTCTCTGTCCTAGGCTCTGCCCTTACCACAATCATAGTATTTATCCCAATACTCATGATTAAAGGTCTTGTTGGACAAATATTAAGAGATGTTTGCTTAAGCTTTATATTTGCAATTGGATTTTCAGCAATTACAGCTATTGTAATAATTCCATATCTATTAAAGAAATTCCTTCCTGAAGAAAGAAAGGAAAGAAGAGAAAACATTGTAAATAAGATAATGAATAAGTTAACTATAGTTTATGGAAAGATGGTTAACTGGACACTTCATAATAGAAAATTCATCATCCTTATTTGTGTTGTTGTTTTAGTTCTTACAATTTGGGCTGTTATGCAACTAGGTGTTACCTTCATTCCTTCAACAGATAATAGTGAGTTCTATGTCAACTTCACCTTCCCTTCTAGTAATACAATGGAAAAAACTGAAGCTCAACTAGACATAGCCGAAAGCCTAATTAGAGGTGTTGTTCCAGAGATTAAAACGCTAATGACAACAGTCGGTTCAAGTTCCGGACTATCGTTTGGAACAAGTTCAACAGCTGGTTCTATTAGAGTAATTCTTGAGCCTGTTTCAGATCGTGATAGAGACATTCATGACATCATGCGTATTGTAAAATACACTCTTGATGAAAACATGTTTGATACTGAAGTTACAGTATTAAATGGTGGCTTTGATAACTTAGTTAGCTACGTCACTGGAGGTGGTGGATATGCAATGACTCTAGTTAGTGAAGATATGGATTTACTCTATAGCGAAGCTTCTCGTATAAAGGATTTCTTAAAAACAGATCCAGAAGTAATGAGTGTTAGCATGAATACTTCCTATGATAATTTCTCAGCTGTAATTAAAGCATCTAATGATTATCTATCATCTCTTGGAGTTACCTCCTATGAAGCAGGAATGACTAGTGCTGTTCTATTTAATGGTGTTGATAATGGAACATTTATTTCCTCTGATAAAGAGCGTTTTGATATCAGACTGGAATCAGATGTAACTGATAAGATGTTATCAGATGATTTACTCTCTGATTTAACAATTATCACAACAGATGGAAGATGCGTAAACTTCTCATCAATTGCTGACTTAAAGATTGAAAACTCAATTAGCCAAATCAACCATATTGATAAGGCCAATTCAATTACAATCAACTGTGCAACAACAAGTGAGGATACATCTAATATTGTCTCAAGACTAAATGCTTATCTTGAAGAATATCCTCTTGATAAGAATGTATCTCAACGTGTAGCAGGTGTTTCAAAGCTAGTAGGCGAAATGCTTGGTCCTATCTTTATTGCATTAATTATCGCAGTATTCTTAGTTTTCATGGTTATGGTATTCCAGTTTGAGCGTTTCGACCAACCAATCCTTATCATGATCACAGTACCATTTTGTATAATTGGTGTTGCATTAGGTCTATTAGCTTTTGGATCTACTCTTAATATGATTTCACTATTAGGAGTAATCGCTCTTTCTGGAACTGCTGTAAACAATGGTATTATCTTAATTGACTACATGAATATGCTAGTTAAACGTAAAAGAGAAAGTACTTTAATTGGCCTAGGTTATGATATTGAAGATGACTCTTTTGATTCTAATGGAAAATTAGGATATGAAAATGATCTACATAACCTACAAGAATCAATTGTAGAAGCAGCACAATCAAGACTTAGATCAATATTAATGACTACATTAACAACAATGTTAGGTGTAGTTCCTATGGCAATCGGAACAGGTGAAGGTAGTGAAATATATGCTCCTCTTGGTCAAGCTATCGCAGGAGGCTTACTTGCTACAACAGCTATCGCACTCTTTTTGATGCCTGTACTATATTACATTTTAGAGAGAAGAAAATTAAAGACTATATATAGAAAATTGGAGAAGTAAAAATGAAAACAATTAAATCCATTACAATAAGCTTATTAATATTATTATTCCTCACATCGTGTTCTTCCGTATTTAGTGGTGGATTTACTGGAAAGCTCATGGAAGATAAGGGTGGTTTAGATGACTCATCTAATACACCTTTAGTAGGAGCAACTGTATTTATCTATACAGATGAAGGATTAAGAAATAATGATTATAATAGAGCAATAACAGATGGTACAAAGCCTTCAAATGCTACTTCTACCACTACAACAAATGATAACGGACAATTTTCTGTTTCAAAGATTATTTGGAAGACAAATAGTCCTGCTTTTGGTAAGACAGCAGATAAAATTAACCTCTATTTAATAGTTTATAAATCAGGCTTTGGTATAAATGGATTTAATAAAAACTCTAACTCTATTTCTATCACCTCTGATAGCACTAACGAGTCTTCCTATACTGAAAGTTTTAAGAGAACAGAAAAAGTATCAACTATTACATTTAATCTAGCTAATGTAGCTAATAATGGAGAAAACATTAATGATACTCTGCTTGTAAAGCTAACAGATTTAGAAGCAATAAATTGTAATATTTCTAAAACCTCAAGTAGTAATACCTTCTCTGTATCATATAAAAATGATGACTCAGTTACACCTAAAATAAAAATAAAATCTTACACAATCCAAAGTGAAAATGGTAACTCTACTTGGATTAAGTGTGATGATAATGGTGGTAGCTTCAATCCAATAGAAAAGTATATTCAAACAGCAGCTGATAGCCAAAGTATAGATCTATATGCAAAGCAAACTGAGTTTAGTTATCCAACTATTACTGGGCGCCTTGCTAATTCTACTAATTCTTCTACAGATGGTAATATTGGAACACCAGATGATGATGGTATTGTTATTGAGTATTATGTGGGCGAAAAAAGTATTGGAAGGGCAACTACAACAACTAGTCAAATTGCAAATGACAGGGTTAAGCATGGTGTATTTACTATTACTCCTGACTCATCAGAGAAATGGACTATTACTTCATATGAAGGCAAATATGCACCAATCCCTATGATTACACTAAAAAAAGGTGATAAAAAAAAAAAAATAAGCGGCTATACAACTCAAAGCAATACAATTGATGTAGGAGATATTACAATACCATGATGAAGAAGTTTATTTTATTCATTGTAGTTTTGTTAATTTCTAATACTTTATTTGCTACTGAGACATACAATTATGATTCACTAGCATCCTCTTTAAGGCTAAATAATACAAAGCTACAAGCTGCATATCAGGATGTTGTACAGGCTAAGCTGGATACAAAGGATGCTAAAGCAAATTATCATCCTACTATCGATTTAACTGTATCGGGTTCATACATTATTAACCCAATTGGGCCTATTACAGTTAATGCGTCTGAATTGGGTTTACCATATAACCAATACATAACGCTTTATAAGGGTATGGAAAAGACTCTTTATCAAACAAGTCTTTCATTGCAGCAGCCAATATTTACTTGGGGTAAGATTTCTAATGGAGTAAAGGCTCTTAAGGAGGTTGAGAGTGTCAGAAGCCTCCAGCTGACAGACACTGAAAACCAGCTTAATGCAGAGTTGAAGTCACGTCTTTCAGCAATTTACTACATGGATGATATTATTTCCCTATTAAATGAACAAAAGAGCTATGCAGATCGCTTAGTAGAGCTTGCCCATGCAGCACAAGAGCAAGGTATTATGCTTGCGCAG
>JAQYFM010000197.1 GCA_028723145.1 Spirochaetales bacterium
TTAATAATATTAACACTATTTATACTCGTCAAGGGATAGAAGAGTACATATAATGCACAAAAAATAAATAATGCCTAATAAAATATAGTTTATATCAAAAGGGTATAACTACAAAAATCTCTTTAAAAACATAAAACACCCTGCAAGATTTAACAGGGTGTTTAAAAGATAATCTATTATTCTGTGTAAACTAGATAGCACTTTGCCTCAGCACTATCACTTGTGAACGTAAGCTCAGTAGGAATTTTTTCATATCTTACAATACTAAAACTCATAGGACCAAGCTCGACATCCATTTCTGATTTTGTTACATCAATTGTATAGCTAGAATCCTCTTCAATTTGAGTTGCTTCGTTAAATATTTTCTTAACATCATAAAGTTCAGGGAACTTCATCTCTCTTTTTATGCCGTTAATCTCATTAGTTCCTAGTGCTTCAGCAATTACTTCAAGCATGAAATCTTCATATACTTCATTAAATGGTTTCTTTAGTTCTCTTTCAACTGCTTCAAGTGTATCGGTATCTTGACGCATGAGATTTACGATAACTTCCATTCCACCATAGTCAGCATATTTTTCCTCAATATATGACCAGAACATACATCCAACTCCATAGTTAGCTACGTTTTCTTCCTTACTTCTAGGGTGATATGAGTCACTTGATGAGAACATATTCTGGATATATACATGTTCCTCTTTGTAAGCACCATCTTTTTGATCAAAAAGTCCATTTTGCTTTAAACTGATGTAATCTGCAAGTCCTTCTTCAAGGAAGTGGGCCAAATCAACTGTTTGAGTGTAGGCATCATTATATTTTCTATCAACTTGAAGATAATGTGTGTACTCATGAGCAAATGTTTTAAGGAATGATTCTGCAGCAACCTTTGCACCAGATTTCTCATAATCCCTTCTTATCGATGAAAGGTTCATGTAGAATGCTGCATAACCATTTCTTGAGGAACTTGTATTATAGAGTGCAGATGAAAAATATCCAAGCATTCCTTCGTCTTTAAAATCATAGATTGCAATTGTAAATAATTTATGTTTCTCTTTATTGTCATCCTTCATTGTAAAGAGATACTTTTCATTAGGTTTTGTTTTCAATAATGCTTGTTCATTATCAAGATAATCATTTGGCATTAAAGATTCATCTCCACTGTAATAAAGAACATTAAGAATTTCATTAACCATCTTAAGGTCATCTTCTGTAGCTTCTTGGTCTATAAGGTATAATAGACCATTATCATAATCTCGTCCTGAAATAATATAATCATTATCAATATCAATGATATCCATCATGTCTCTTTGTTCTGGATTATCTCCATGGTAGACATACATACCATTCCAGGTAATAACACCTTTTTCATTTTGTGTTGGCTTTGAAATATTAATTGCAGAAGTTGCTCTAGATAAGCTTCTTGATTCAGACCAATCAAGATTGTTAGTTACTGTTGCATTTGATTTAAAGGAATCACCTTCATATTCTTCAGATGTTGAATAGCCTGACATGAAATTGGTAACAACTGAGTAAAGGACTCCACTATCCTTATTAATTGTTACCGTTTCACCATTTTCAATATTGGTTGGATTTACTCTTATCTCTTTTGCTCCATTTTGGAAAACTAAAAGTGTCTGTCCATACCCATTTTCAGAGTATGATGAAATATTGATAACTGTTTTAAGGTCATCAGGAGATACAGGTTTTTCACTTTTACCAAAAGGATAGATATCGATATCACCACTTTCTTTTACATATGAAGTTTGGTAGGACCCGTCAGAATTTATATTCATTATTCTATAAATAAATTTAGTGTCATCAGTATCTTTAAATGAAAGTGTTAGATGTTTATTATAGTTTTCATCTTTGAACAAAGTGTTAATGATACTACCTTCGTATAGAACTTCTGCTTCATTTAATGATTCTTCAGACCATTTAATCTTATCTTTATCAATAGAAAGCTGTGTATCATCAATTCTTGGAAGTATGAAAGTTTCACTTTCAATTATTAGATTTTCATAATCTAGCATTGAAAACCAAAGTATAGGTGCTGCAATCTTAAGTTCACCGTTTTCTATTGTAAATACTTTTATAGAATCTAAGTCTCCAACTTTGATAGTATCATCTTCTTGATAAGTTTTTTCTCCAAGTTTAATTGAAGAAACTTTGCTTTCAATTTTACCTGCTGTAACAAGATAATCTGAAGGCACAACACCATTTGATGCAATATTACTCATAGTAGTCTTTGTATCTGAAAGCAGAGTATCACTAATAGTAAAAAGATTAGATGAGTACCCGCATGCTGTACATTTTCCATTTTTTATTGTGTGGTACTCGCTTTGGATTTCATTGCATCCTTCGATTATACAGCGCCTAACATGTATTGTTTTCCCATCATCAGTCCATTTGGAATATTCGTGGTTCAAAAGTACATCGATAATAACATCTGATTTAACTGTGTATTCATCTCCTGCTGAATAAGTTTTGTTTGAGATTGTGAGTGTATAATCATGGTTATTTATCTTTGTGTTAGGAAACGTAATCACGGTTCCATCTTTTACTTCCGTAGGAATTTCAGATAGAGAATATCCTCCTGTAATTATTATTTTCCTAATCGTTGCTTGAGGCTCTGATGGTGAGTTATTACAGGATAAAAATGTTATAAGCAGCATGATTATTAATACTGCAAATAAACTTTTTCTTTTCATGTATATCTCCTCTCATTACAAATAAATTAATAATTTTCTTTTTTTGAAAAAGAAATAAAGCTGGATATTTATCCATGCTAGATTTTCTTATCAAATATATAATAGGAGAAAAAAAAAGACAATAATACATTTACATAAAGTAGCAAGAAAGCTTTCGTCCCTTTAGGGCGGATGATGAATTGCAGTTTTATTTATAATACAGATAGTTGCAGCATAGACAGTTAAGCTGAACAGTTGATATAATTCATTCATGACAGACGACGAACGTTTAGCAAAGAACAATACTATAAGAGAAACACTTAAGGAGACTAAGCTACGCCATGCATCCATGCGTCCATTCGTCGTTGAACTCAAGCTTGATTTAAAGTGTCTGAACAAAACAGAAAGAGAAAAACTCAAATCATATTTCACGGAGTGTAAGTGGCTTGCAAACTACCTGATTGGTCTTGATAGCGATGCGTTCAGGACGTTCAAGACTACTATCCGTGATATAACATCTCTTGATAAAGATAAGAATATTATTAACAGACACCTGGAAATGCCTGCAAAACTAATACAGACAGTGTATTCATCACTTAAAGCTGATAAAGCTTCTCTTAATGCCAAATATCATAAAACAGGAAAAACCCAGGGTGAACTGAAGTTCAGAAGTGAATACAATTCAATTGAACTTAACCAATATGGCAACACACATAAAATCTGCTATATGGATGAGGGTAACTCCAGTGGAAAGTATCGTAACACTGTTCATATTGCAGGCATCAGACGACCGATACGTGTATCTGGTATGGAC
>JAQYFM010000198.1 GCA_028723145.1 Spirochaetales bacterium
TCTCTCTCTTTCCTATCGCTTATCTATTTTAAAGAACTTGTCGTAATTTCTTACGCGCTTTGTTAATCTAGCATTTTTGCTCTGTTTTCGTCAACTACTAAGTTGAAAGTTTTTTTATTTTTTTCTCTCACCTTCTTAGTGACTTTAGCTCCTTGCGTCGCTCAACGAGTTAGCAATCTACTCCTTTTATTATTTTATTTCAAGTACTTTTTGATTATTTTTTATACATTTTTTGTAAGTGTATACAAAATATAAAAATAAAAACAAAAATATTTTTTCTTTTTATTTTTATATCTGTTATTATCACTATTTATGAATATTGTAATAGAAAATCCAAGCAAATTAGACATCCCAGAATTAGAGAGAATATGCTTACTCACAGCAGATAGTGGAAAAGATGGAACACATCTTTATTCAGATAAAGCATTAGTTGGACAGATATATTTAACTCCATATGTGTTATTTGATCCATCTTGTTGTTTTGTTGCAAAACTTGATGGAAAAATCGTAGGTTACATTGTTGGTTGCTATGATTCAAAGGCCTTTTATAAATATCTAAATAATGAGTTTCTTCCATCAATTAGAAATAAGTTTACTACTGCAATAACACAGAGCGATAAAAACATCGTTTCTATGATTCAAAATGGTGTTGAAGCAGAGTTTTATCCACAAGCTCAAGCACACCTTCATATTGATATTCTTCCTGAAGGACAACACATGGGACTAGGAAGAAAACTAATTGATACATTTACACAAAACTTAAAGAATCATCAAATAAATAGTGTTTATTTAGGTGTTGGTGCAAAAAATACTAACGCTCAAGCCTTTTATAAGAAAATGGGCTTTTCAACCTTTATTGAAAAGCCTTGGGGATTAGTATTGATAAAAAATTTCTAATCACTATCACTATTCCATTTATTTGCAAGATCAAATAAATCAGAAGAAAGTCTTCGAATAGCATCAGAGAGTCTGATGCATCTTTTTTTATCTTCACGGTCAGCTTTTCTTGCTGCATCATTAAGTCTATTAATTACCTCATCAACTCTTTCAAGACCACTTGCAAGAAGTTCTCTAGATTCATTAAGCAGCTTATCATTTTCATCGATATATGCTTCTCGCTCTTGATATGGAAGGACATCGTCTAAATCAAATGATTCATTTAAATGAGGTGCATATGCTTTATAGTTATACTTTTCAACAAGCTCTCTTGCAAAAAGTGGTGCAACATTTTTGTCTCCATGAGTTACAAATATTTTTTGTGGAGGAGTTTTAAAAGAAGTAATCCACTTAATTAAGCCATCATGGTCTGCGTGTCCACTTAGACCATCAAGAGAAGCTATTTCAGCATTAACATCTACTTGATCACCAAAAATTGTAACATGTTTAGCACCATCAACAATTGACCTACCAAGTGTACCAGCAGCTTGGTAACCAACAAATAGAATAGTATTTGTTTTTTTATATAGACCATGTTTTAAATGATGCTTAATTCTACCACCCTCACACATACCGGAGGATGAAATTATTACAATACTTTCTTTTAAAGTATTTAATCTTGCTGAGTCAGCTGCATCTTTGACCTTATGTAGGGTTGGAAATTCAAATGGATTTTCACCTCGATTTATTATCTCCATTGCTTCTTTATCAAAGTAGTTTTCACAAGTACAAGACTTAAAAACAGTAGTTGCTTTAATCGATAAAGGAGAATCAAGATAAACTGGAACAGTGTAAGGAAGATACTTTTTATCTTCAATAATCTTAAATAGATATAGTAGCTCCTGTGTTCTTCCAACTGCAAAGGAAGGTATTATAACTCTACCTCCCCTTTTAAAAGTTCGATCAACAATCTCGGCTAAAGTCTTTGCTCTTTTGTATAAATCATCTGTACTCTTTTTTTGATGTAATCTATCACCATATGTTGATTCCATTACAACTATATCAGCACTTTTAATATATTCTGGGTCATTAATAATTGGTTGATCTAAGTTTCCAATATCACCCGAAAACACAATCTTTGTCTCTTTATTATTTTCTTTAACAAAGATTTCTATTTCAGCTGAACCTAATAAATGACCAGCATCAATAAACCTAACACGAACATTTTCATTTAAAATATTGGTTTTTCCATATTCAGTTTGACTAAATAGTTCTAATGCTTTATATGCATCATCCTTAGTGTATATTGGATCAATTGGATCTTCACCCTTTCTTTCTCTCTTTCTATTCACCCACTCACTTTCACTTTCTTGAATAGAGGCTGAATCAAGAAGCATTATCGATGAAAGCATTGAAGTTGCAGAAGTTGCTAAAATGGTACCATTAAAGCCTTCTTTTACAAGTTGAGGGATTCTTCCTGAGTGGTCAATATGAGCATGTGTTAGTAATACATAATCAATTGATTTAGGATCAAATGAAAAGGTTCTTCCGCAAATCTTTTCATCTTGGCCTTGAGCAAGGCCACAGTCAATTAGGAGGTTTAAACCTCCTGCATTAAGTAAATATTGTGAGCCGGTTACAAAGCGAGCGGCTCCTAAAAATGTGAGCTTCATGGCTTTTCTCCTTACATATATTATACGGTAAGAAGTTAAAGAATGAAAAAAAATTCAACTTTGCAATATCTAATTAGAGAAGTTTTATCAACATAATAAAAACATCAATTTCTATAGGCTGTTTTTTTCTTTTCCATATTAAGTTTTGTCTCACACTCAGTTAATAATCTAAAATGCTTTTGGTTTTAAGATATTGATAAATATCTAGAGTGTTTGGAAAAATTAATCCGCTGAATAAACAACTACATCACTAATCATTTCCTCATCCTCTGTAGAGAAGAAATCCATATCCTCATCAAATGCAGGGAAGAGGTTATTCCAGAAGTCTTGAGTATTTTCAGCCTTTCCATTATCAAGAACAGCATATCCACTATATTCTGTTAAAAGTTCGATGCCAGGGACATCGTAGGAACCAACAATTTCACCGTCTTCATTATGATCAAAACGATTTAGTAAAGCTGCATCAAAATCATCAAAGGTCCAAACTCTATTATCTTCATTTTTATCTTCTCCAACTATGAAGCAAACTGCGTACCAAGCATTTTCATAGTTGTAATCGAAGAAGTAAATACCACTCTCTGCACCAGAAATTAAGAATCTACCATCTTGATCACTAAATAGATATAGATTTGGATTTTCTGCAAGTCTAGAAATACCAGTTTCACTGTCTGTTAATAATTCATATACAGGAGATGAGAAATCTGAACGAGGAACACCATTTTCCTTAATTACGGCAGAGACTGTAAATACATCAGGAACTTTAGCTCTAATTGAGAAGCCACCACGTCCCTTTGTATTTAGCTCATAAGCAAAAGTTTGAGTATCTGCAAATTCATTTTTACCACTTATATATACAACTAAATTATTTCTACCTCTTGAAGAAAGCCCATTGTACATTCCATTTCCAAATAAAGTCTTTAATTGAACTGCATTTGATCCAGTAGACTTTGCAACCTCAATTGTTGCTTTTTTAATACTTCCAGAAGGTCTGATAATTAAGAAATTATCTTTAACAGAGCGGCTAATTGCAAACAATCCATCGGTATAGAAAACAGCAGTTGATAAATTCATGCTTGCAGAGAATCTATTGTAGTTATCATAGGATTGTGCACGAATACCAAATAAGTATGTTTCTCCTGCATGGGTGTATGAAGAAGCTAAGTTATGCTTTGAAAAATCACTAAAGTCAAGGCGAGAAACATTTAAGTTAACATTATCATTACCAATAGATGACGAGAAGTTAATGTTGTTGTTTTTAAAGTAATCTGAAGAGTATGAAATATTTGTTTTTCCGAATGAATATGAAGCAGAAATGTAGCCAACAATTTGAGGTTTATCTGAAACACTACTATTTTGATAAGCTGAAACAGATGTAGAAATACTCATATTCTTCATAGGAGAGAAGCTAAGAGAACCATTTATTCTCCAAATAGGATCAAGTATTGATCCACTATTTAGTGTTAATAGTGTTGATAAAGAATAGCGTAAAATACCAAGGCTTCCACCAAAATTTAATGATAAAGAAAACTCATGATCTACTAAGCCATTTGTAACTGGGTTTGAGTAATCTATTGCAAATGAAAGTGAACTTACAATCTTATTTTTCATTATAAATCTATGATTTAAAGAAAGTCCTAATAGAGGAATATTACTTCCACTATCAATTTTAGAAGCAAATGCAAAAGTTGAGGTTCCTAACCTATTTGCATTAATAAGAGTAAAATTAACACTTGCTGCATTATTACCATTTGGTGTTGCTTTAACAGAGTAATTACTATTTAAAGTTATGGTGTCAGAAATCCCAAAGTTTTGATACCAAGATAGAGCTATATCATTGAAGTGATAGCTATGGTAGTAATCAGGAAGTATTTTTAAAAGTAATCCATCCGTAGTAGTGTTACTACTTCTAATAGTTTCTCTTCCAATTGTTAATGATCCTCCATAGAGACAGTCTCCATAGCTAAGAAGTTGGCTGTCATAAGCAAGTGAAAATTCATAAATCTCACTATGCTCTTTAATTTGTTCAGGATCTGTATAAGCACTTAACACCCAAAGTGGAGTAATAGTAATTGCAACCTCATTGATACCTGTTTCAAATGAAAAATCTTTAACTCTATACTTTCCAGGAGTAACAGTTCTCTCATAAACCTTCTTACCATTAGACTCAACACTAATACGACTATCCTCGTAAACCTCTACGTATTGCTGTTGTGAATTTCGTTTCGCACTTTGGTTACCAAATGAGTAGTTCTTTTCAAATTGAATACCAACACTTGTATTCTCATTACCAAGGCCATAACCAGATACATTTCCAAATGAAACTCTTATACTTTGGTCTACAAAATCATAGAAGAATCGATAGCTATTAACATTCAAGGAAAGCTTATCAGCCCTATAACCTATGTTGTAGTACAAGTCTAAGTTAAGGTCTCCAAATGTCATATAGTTGGAGCTATTTAATGAAAGGTACCAATAGTCATATTTTGGCTTTATCATCCAGTCATAGTTTGCATAAAAACTAAATGCTGTTGCTAAACTAAAGAAGTTCTTTTTTATTTCTGTTGCCCCAGAAAGAGAGAAGCGATCACGTCCTGTTGAGTAATTTGTAATTGAAAGGACTCTTTCTGGCATATCAATTAAAGAAAAGTGAAGCTTAATTGTAAAGTTATTATCATCACAAACGCTTTCAACACCCTTCTCTTCTAGATATTCTAGATTAATCATTTCAGGAGCATTGTTAAAAATGCGCTCATATGCTTTCTCTGTAATTAATTCTCCGACATAGAGTTTTAACTCAAATGATTGAAAACTCATTATGCCATTTTCAAATACTACTTCTATATCACTTAAATAATCTTCATCGATATATAGTTTATAGTAGTAAACACCATCTTCAATTAATAAGCTATCAGAGCCAGAAACAAAGAAATCAGCGAAGAAGTCATCATCATAAACAGGAGTAACTGGAGGAAGGAATAAATCATCCTCAAACATCTCCATTACAAGAGGTTCAAACATAATTGGTTCATCAGGAACTCTTATTATTTCTTGACTCTTTTCTTCACTTTCTTGGACAAAAACATCTCCTACTTCAACTATTTCTTCTTGAGTAGTTTCTTCAGGTTCACTACTTGAATCTTCTACCTCATTTTTAAAAACAGTTATTACATTGTAAGGAATATATGGATTTTCATTAACTATAGGAGCAGAATGTGTTTCTTCCTTATTTACTTCTTCACTAATTACTTCGATATTTTCAACTGGGTTATCATCATATTCAATGATTTCTAATTGGTCTGGTAATATTACTTCAGAATTAGCTAAACTCTCATTTTTTAAATCTTCTTGTTGTTGATAAACAATATTAGCGTTTTCTTTATTCTCAACTGGAAAATTAAATAAATACCAAATTATGTATGAAAGTGAAAACAACCATACAAGAGAAAAGAAAACAGCTAAAAAAATCTTTCTAAATGAGTTATTTGCTCTATGCATCTAAAAATGTCACTGTACTGAATAATTGTAGGATATTGAAGCTTTATAATTTGAGCCATGGTCAAGCCCTTCTGGCCAAGGCACATTCTTAGTCCAAGTTTTTCCAGCAAGAATGTTTACACCATAGATATCTGGTAATGCTTCATTACCTGAAAGAACTACACTGTGTCCTGCTCCATCTTGAACAGTAACAACTGCTTCATTTAATAACTGGTGAACAGTACCAGCATTAGCAAAGGTTAATGCAAGTAAACCATCTTGAGTCTCTTGAGCTTTAGAAACAATTACTCTTTCAGTTACCTTTGATGGTTCAACATATGCAGAAGCATTATAAACATAGAGGAAGTTAAACATACTTGTATTTGTGCTACTTCTACCCTGTGAATAAGGAATTTGTTCAGCCTTAATTCTAAAGCTTAATTCTCTTGTTACAGTCTTTGGTCCTCTATATTGCACTCTTATAATCTGAGCACTCTGAGGCTGGATTAGAACCTTGGCAGGCTGAATAGAGAAATATGCAGAACCATCTTTATTTACTTCGCTACCATTTGCATCTTGGTCACGTACTAATGCACTAATTGTTACGGCAATAGTTTCGTCACTATCATTTGTGATTGTATATGTTCTTGTTGAAGCTGAACCTGAAACACTAAAAGTTTGTGTGAGAGGTTCAAATTGGAAAGCATAAACAGCTGTTAATGCTAAAATGAACATCAATAATAAAGAAATGGCTCTTTTCATTAAATTTCTGCTGTAGCAAAACTCTACAGTCTCCTCCATAAATAGGATTGATATGACAACTCTTAGATTATAAAGCAAAGAATAAACTCTATCAATATTATTTATTTAATTAAATACCGGATATACTTATGTCATATGGTTATAATTTTTTACTAAAATAGATACTTCTTTTTAGCTTTCTAAAGTTATTTTATGACAATAATAATAGTAATTTTATAAGTAAATCTAGTTTTTTCTCATAATAATTGAATATTCAAAAATCAATTATCCTAGTTTAGAATATAGAAAGAGGTGATAGTGTGAATAAAACATTAATAATAGTTGGTTCCCCTAGAAAAGGAACATCCTTAAAGCTTGCTTCTTGTTATCAAGAAATGTGTGAAAACACAGAAATAGTCCAGCTAAGAGATTTTAACATTAAGCCATGCATGGGCTGTGATCAATGTCATAAAAATGAAAATCATAAGTGTATTATTAAAGATGATTTTGAAACAATTGTTGAAAAATTAAATGAAGCATCAACTCTTGTATTTATCTCTCCTATTTATTGGTGGGGTGTTACTGCAACTCTAAAATGCTTCATCGATCGTCTATATAGCTTTAATAATTGGAAAGGAAAAGAGTTTAAACTTATCTTAACAGGTGGTGCAGAAACAACAGATGTTGAGTATAAGCTTCTTCATGACCAATTTAAAGAAATGATGGCCTATATTAACGTTCCGTTTAATTCATTCTTAGCATTTGAAGCTTATCAGGACAAAATTTTAGAAATAACTGATGAAGTAAAAAATCAAATTAAATCAATTATTTAAGTTTTTGTGACCAGCTTTATAAAGAGTTTACAGTGCTCATATAATCGATTTAGTAACTCTTCTTCTCGCTCTGGATGTCTATCAAGTTCATCAAGCACAACGATAATTGGACTATCATACAAAAGTGCAAGAGCAGAAGGAGATTCGTTAATCATTATTTTCTTTTCAATTAATGATGAAAATAGAGCTGCATGGTAATTAATAATTTGATCAAAAAATCTCTTTGAATACATAGCTTTAATTTGGCTATCATTTGAAAGCTTCATAAGACGTCTTAATCTTTTAATTTCATCATCATGAATTAGTAAATTAACAATTTCCTTTTGCTTATTAAAAAGTATATCTTCACTAATATTTTTCTCTTCACTTTCCTTCAGTGCAATTTGAGAAATAACATTATCAAGCTTTTTACAAGAATGGTTATAAACTTCTTCAAAGATTTCCTTCTTACTTTTAAAGTGTTTATATAATGAAGGAGATTTAATTGAGCAACGCTCTGCAATCATTGCAACGCTAACTCCTTCATATCCATTCTCTGAAAATAGAATTAAAGCTTGTTTTATTATTTTCTCTTTTGTATTCATAGCTTAAATCATAGGCTAATAAAAATTAGCCTGTCAAGGAATGATTACATCAAAGTTAAAGCTGAACTCATTTTCATTTAACTTATATTCATCTCTAAGTTCAGGTCCACATGCAGCAGAACCTACTCCACTCATTTTATAGTCGATGTGTAAATTTAAGCCTTCCTCTTTAAGCTCAAAATCATGTTCCTTTTCAAGAATCTGAGCAACAGAATACATTGAAGCATTAAAGGAGAAAGGTGCTGTGCTTTGAAATACTATACCATTAACCTTAACAAAATAAGTATTGAAGTGGCTTCCATTTTCCTGTGGCCTAATGTGATGCTCAAAAAGCTTTCCAACCTCTTCTTCGAAGTATCCTAAGTAGGATGCCTGGTTTTTATCTATGTATGAATCATAAGGGCCCATTCCATAGTAATAAAGCTTATCCTTGTTACTACCATTTAGATAGAATGTTAAGCCAAAGCGAGGAAGATATGGATAATCTTCACACTTTTTGCACTCCAAATTAACAATTAAAAC
>JAQYFM010000199.1 GCA_028723145.1 Spirochaetales bacterium
ATTATTTAAATTCCTTCTACTCTTCATAAGCTCAACTTCAGTTGTAATCTTACTTGAAGAACCCATTGTTGATCCTGATAGCAAGCTAGAGAGAGATGAGGATGATTCACTTATAGGCTTTACCATTATTGTAACACTTGCCTCATATGTTGGCACTGCTATATAGAGATATCCAACAGCAAGAGCAACTGCTACGATAAAGAATAAAATTATCATGAATTTTCTTCTGTAGCAGGAAGCAGCTAACTCCAGCAAGTCTATTTCATCATTTTCATTTACCATTGGTTTTTCCATACAATTTTTCCTATCAATAAATACTTGGTGCGACTATCGCAAGTGTTGAAGTAACAATTGCGAGGACAGAAGAAACAATTCCAATTACAGCAACAGCTGGTTGCAAGTTCTTTACAAAGTTATCTCTTTCAACTTCGATTACAGCTTCAGCAGGAACTACTTCACTTGCTTTAATTTTGTTGCCATATTTATCACGAATTGTAAAATCATTTTGGCCTTTAGCATCTGTTGAATAACCACCAGCTAAAGTAATGTAATAGGAAGCAGTTTTACCTGGAACAAAGCCATATACACCACTTTTATTTACAGCACCAATTACATTTACAATGAGTTGAGAGAATGGAATAATAAATCTGTCGCCACTCTCAAGCGCCATATTACCCATTTCATCATTACCATATAGTACATCAGCAAAACTAATTGGAATTATTTCACCCTTTCTAATTAAACTTGCACCAGCAAGATCACTTTCAGAGATAAAATATGGATTCATTACTTCCACTAAATCTCTTACTGTATCACCAGTTGAGAATCTAAAGTAGTATGAAGTTGAAGCACTTCCAGAAACGGATGCTGATTTTTGATCATTTAATAAAGCACCCTCAATAGAAACAGAATATAACTCTGACTGTATAGCACTTATGTAGATTATATCCCCATCTAATAAAGTAAGATTATCAATGTTTTCAATAATACTTTCATTATAGCGACCATTTTCAAAACGCTTTAAAATGATTTTGCTACTATCAGCGTTCTTAGAAAAACCACCAGCATATCTATTAATTAAAGCATTTAAATCGTCACCTTCTTCAAGCTGGTAACTACCAGGAATCATTACAGATCCACCAATTGTGATTAATCTTTCACGCTCAGTAAAAATAACTGTATCACCACTCTTTAATATAGGATCTGAATTTGAATCCCCTTCTTTTAAAGCTTTATATAGGTCATAAGAGGTTTCACCATCACTATTTTTTACTATCACATTTCTAGTGCTAGCCATGTTGGTTGCATAGCCAATCATATCACTTAATCTAGTTAAGCCCCATGCTTCAACACGTCTTGAACTGTAAACTTCACCACTTACAAATACTGTAAAAACACCTGTTTTTGTAAGAGTTAATGTTGGGTTACTGTATGGATAATTTGAAGTTACACCCTGCTCTATTTCATTTTTCAATTCAATAAAGCTCTTATTTAATGTTGAGAAATCTCCAACATTTGGAACTCTAACAGTACCAGAGTGTGTTACTTGTAATGGAAGTACTATACTTACTCCTGAAAGTGTATAAGTAAGGCTATACACATCACCAACTGTTACAGGATAATCTTTTTCACCAATTGCTAGAGATGGTCTATCTAAGATTTCAATTGCTCTTACGCCACCTAATTGAGATGCATAATCCTGTTCTTTTACAAGTGTTATTGCATCAGCATTTTCGCCATCTAATAGCTGAGCTCTTTTAGATGAAAAAACTTGATTAGCTGCAAAAACAGAATTTATCAGTAAAGTTAATAAAAGTAATATGATGAGAGTTTTTTTCATTAAATCCACCTATAGGATATAAGTATACATTATTTATGGATATGGTTACAAGATAAGAAAAAATGTCAAAAAATGCACAGAAAAGCATTTTTATATTTATTTTTCAAAAATTTAGTTTATCTTATTAATAATAGCGTTTTACAAGGAGAATATAAAATGGCTAACAGATTTATGTTAAATGAGACTAGCTATCATGGTTATGGTGCTATCAAGGAAATTGCTAATGAAGCTAAGGCAAGAGCTTTTAAGAAGGCTTTTGTTTGTTCAGATCCAGACCTTATTAAGTTTAATGTAACTAAGAAAGTTACAGACATTTTAGACCAAGAAGGCCTTAGCTATGAAATTTATTCTGATATAAAACCAAACCCAACAATTGAAAATGTTCAAAATGGTGTTGCAGCATTTAAAGCTTCAAATGCAGATTACATCATCGCTATTGGTGGTGGTTCTTCAATGGATACTGCTAAAGCTATTGGTATTATCATTGCAAACCCAGAGTTTGAAGATGTAAGATCTCTTGAGGGAGTTGCTCCTACTAAAAAGCCATGTGTACCAATAATTGCAGTTCCTACAACCGCTGGTACAGCAGCTGAAGTAACAATTAACTACGTTATTACTGATGTCGAAAGAAAGAGAAAATTCGTTTGTGTTGATCCACATGATATGCCTATTGTTGCAGTTGTTGATCCAGATATGATGAGTTCAATGCCAAAAGGTCTCACAGCTTCTACTGGTATGGATGCACTTACTCATGCTATTGAAGGTTATACAACTAAGGGTGCTTGGGAAATGTCAGATATGTTCCATCTCAAAGCTATTGAAATTATTTCAAAGTCTTTAAGAGGGGCTGTTAATAATGAAAAAGCTGGCCGTGAAGGTATGGCTCTTGGACAGTATATTGCAGGTATGGGATTTTCAAATGTAGGTCTAGGTATTGCTCACTCAATGGCTCACACTCTTGGTGCTGTTTATGACACTCCTCATGGTGTTGCTTGTGCAATGATGCTTCCTATTGTTATGGACTTTAACAAGGAAACAACAGGTGAAAAGTATCGTGAAATTGCTAGAGCAATGGGTGTTAAGGGTGTTGATAATATGACTCAAGATGAGTACAGAGCAGCTGCAATTAATGCTGTTCGCCAACTCAGTGCAGATGTAGGTATCCCTGCTAAACTTGCAGCAATTAAAGAAGATGATCTTGAATTCCTCTCTCAAAGCGCAGCAGCAGATGCTTGTGCTCCTGGAAACCCAAAAGAAGCTTCAATCGATGACTTCAAAGCAATGTTTAGACAGTTGATGTAAGTTTTTGATAGTTTTATTATTTAGGGGTCAGATTAATTCTGACCCTTTTTGATTATGAAAGAAGTAAAAACCAACGCAATGAGACTCCTCGAGCAAAAAAAGATTAGCTACGAGGTTATTGAATATGAATTTGATGAAGATCATCTTGATGCAATCCATGCTTCAAAATCAGCAGGATTGAATCCAGAAATGGTTTATAAAACTATTGTTATGAAAGGGTCTTCAAATAATCTTTATGTTTTCGTAACACCTGCTGAATTTACAATATCATTAAAAAAAGCACGAGCTTTAACAGGTGAAAAGGAAATTGAACTTTTAAAGCTTGATCAACTGTTAAAATACACTGGCTATATTCGAGGAGGTTGCTCCCCTATTGGTATGATTAAGCAATATCCAACATATATAGAAGCTTTAGCAGAACTTGAAGAGTATATTTTTGTTAGTGCAGGTAAAAGAGGACTACAATTAAAACTAACGCCTGCTGACTTACAAAAAGCAACAGGCGCTGAATTTGCTGATTTTACTTAACAGCAATAACTTCAATTTCAACTTTTACATCTTTAGGAAGCTTTGCAACCTGTACTGCTGATCTAGCAGGAAGTACCTCACTTTCCTTAAATGCTTCAGCATAAACTTCATTAACAGGAACAAAGTCAGCCATATCCTTTAAAAATACAGTTGCTTTGATAACTTTAGTAATATCTGTACCAGCTTCTTCTAAAACAGCCTTAATATTCTCAAAACATTGTTTAGCTTGTTCAGCTGCTGTACCCTCAACAATTAAACCTGTTGCAGGATTAATTGGAATTTGTCCTGAGCAAAATACGAAATCACCTACTGCTACAGCCTGGCTGTATGGTCCGATAGCTGCAGGAGCTTTAGTTGTTGAAATTTTTTTAATGTCCATTATCTGATTCTCCTTTTTTACATATTTGATTATATCATTTGTATTAGTTGCCGCAAATCCTAAATTAACATCACTAGGTTTTTCAAACCCAAATCCCCATGTTACCCCACAAAAATTTACGCCAGCTTCCTTTGCTCCATTTAAATCATTTAATGTATCTCCAACCATTAAAACATCACATGGTGATACACCAAGACGAT